>CAYUYN010000248.1:0-6210 GCA_964449185.1 uncultured Anaerolineales bacterium
CGCGTGGGCGGCGGCGCCGGCCGCCATGGAGGCCGGCGGGATGGCCAGGCGCGCGGCCGTGCTCAGGTCGTCCAGTTGGGCCAACATTTCCTCGGCCGTCTGGAAGCGGTCGTCGGCGTTCTTGGCCATGCTCTTGAGGATGATGCGCTCGATGCCCTCGGGCAGATCGGGCTGGATCGTGCGCGGCAGGGGCAGGGGCCCGTTGACGTGCTTGAGCATCACCGCCAGGGGCGTATCGGCCTCGTAGGGCAGCTGGCCGGTCGCCATCTGGTACAGCACCACGCCCAGGGCATACAGGTCCGAGCGGTGGTCGCCCGGGCGGCCCAGGCTCTGCTCCGGCGACATATAGGCGGGCGTGCCCACCATGGCGCCGGTCATGGTGAAGCTGGGGCCGGTGATGATCTTGGCGATGCCGAAGTCGGTGAGGATCACGCGGTTGCCGGCCTCGAGCAGCACGTTGGCGGGCTTCACATCGCGGTGGATCATGCCGCGCTGGTGGGCGTAAGACAGCGCGCGGCCCACCTCGCGGATGATGCGGATGGTTTCAGTCAGTTTGAGGGGCGTGCCGGCTTTGTTGAGGTCCTCGATGTGGGTCTTGAGCGTGCCGCCTTCGATGAACTCCATCACCATGTAGGGTGTCTGGTTGTGCACGTCGAAGTCAAACACCTGGATGATGTTGGGGTGGCGCAGCGCGGCGACGTTTTTGGCCTCGCGCTCGAAGCGCGCAATAAAGTCCTGATCGCCCGCCAAAAAGGCGTGCATCAGCTTGAGGGCCACGTAGCGGTCCAGGCTGGGTTGGTAGGCCTTATAGACCTCCGCCATGCCGCCCCGGCCCAGGTGTTCGACGATGCGGTACTTACCGATGGTTTGACCGGCCAAGCCGGCGACGCTGTCCATAGCGGGGTACTTTAGCGTGAATGGGCCTAGTCCGCAAGTAGTCGGGCGCCAATCCGCGCCTTGCTCCGGACAGATTGCAGGGTGTTGGGCGCGATTTGCGCTTGCGAGTTTTGATCGCGGCCAACACCCTGCATTTTTGCTTGGAATGGTGGTGCTTGGGTCGCCGCCGCGCCTGCTATTCCAGCGCGGTCACCGTCAGGTCGTCAAACTCCACTTCTACGGGCACGTTGTCGAAGCTTTGCACGAAGAGCCCGATGTCGCCCGCGCCGTAGGGGTCGCTGTCTTGCACTTGGTCGATGATGACGCCGTCCACCACCAGGGTCAACGTGCCATCGGCGGCGCAGGAGCCTTCCAGCTGATACGAGTCCTTGAATTGCTCGATCTGGTCCGACCGGATCCAGGTGTTCTCGTCGCTCGTCAGCAGAATAAAATCATCGCCCTCGATGCGGGCGATGGCGTAGAAGCCGTCGTCCCCAAAACCCATGAAGTAGAAGGCGTCGGAGTTCAGATAGCTGCAGATCACGCCAAAGGCCGGATCGTTGTCGCCCGTGTTGCGCACCTCCACCGCTATGTGCACATCGGTCATGTCGTCGGTGACGGGGTTGGACCAGGCAAACCACACCGGTTTGGACACCTGGATGGCAAAAATCCCAGCGCGGAACTCGCGGGCCGCGTTGTCATCCGAGACCACGTCCCAGCCGTTCACGTTTTCGTCAAAGGTATCCTCAAACAGCACCTCGGCGACCAGCCCCTCCGGCGTGCGCGAGGGCGAGGGGGTGCGGGTGGGGCGGCGGGTGGGTTGCTCGGTGGGTTCGTCGGGCGTGCGCGTGGGCGCCTCGGTGGGCTCGGCTGGCGTGCGGGTCGGGCGGCGCGTGGGCTGCTCGGTGGGCGCCGTCGGGGCCGACCGGCCGTTGTTCATGGCATACAGCCCGGCGATGCCGACCACCCCCAATACCAGGCACAGCAGGATCAGCACCGGCACGCTGAGCATGGCCAGGAACCACGGGCGGCCATCGGCCTTCGCCGCCGAGGGCGGGGGCGGTGTGCCAGCCACCGGCGGGAGCGCGTCGATCAGGGTGGCGCCCACCGGCGGCCTGGACCGCGGACCCGAGGGCCGGGGCGCGGGGACTGGCGCCAGCCGGGCGGCCGTCTCCAAATTGTCCAGGTGGGCCAGCATTTCATCGGCCGTTTGGAAGCGGTCTTCGGGGTTCTTGGCCAGCGCCTTGAGGATGATGCGCTCCAGGCCCTCGGGCAGGTCGGGCCGCACCGCGCGCGGGTTGGGCAGGGGCGCATTCACCTGCTTGAGCATGACGGCCATCGGCGTATCGGCCATGTAGGGCAGTTGGCCGGTGCCGAGCTGATAGAGCACCACCCCCAGCGCATAAATGTCCGAGCGATGATCGCCGGGCTGGCCCAGGCTCTGCTCGGGCGACATATAGGAAGGGGTGCCGACCGTGGCGCCGCTCATGGTGAAGCTGGGGCCGGTCAGGATCTTGGCGATGCCAAAGTCGCTCAAGATCACGCGGCCGCCCGAGCCCAACAGCACGTTAGCGGGCTTCACGTCGCGGTGGATCATGCTGCGCTGGTGGGCGTAGCTTAGCGCGCGGCCGACCTCGCGCACAATGCGCACCGTCTCGGCCAGCGGCAGCACCTCGTTAAGGCGCGCCAAATTCTCGACGCGGGTCTTAAGCGTGCCGCCCTCGACGAACTCCATCACCATGTAGGGCATGCCGTTGTGCACGTCGAAGTCGTGCACCTGGATGATGTTGGGGTGCTGCAAGGCGGCCACGCTCTTGGCCTCGCGCTCGAACCGGCCCAGGAAGTCCGGGTCGCGCGCCAGGAAGGCGTGCATCACCTTGATGGCGACGTAGCGATCGAGGCTGGGCTGATAGGCTTTGTAGACTTCGGCCATGCCCCCCTGGCCAAGGTGTTCCAGGAGGCGATAGCGTCCAACAGTTTGACCGGCGAGACCGGTAGGAGAATCTGTCACGGCTGGGATTCTAGTCGTTTTGTTGAATGGTTGCAAATGCTTGCGTAACAGGGGGTGCATTTCCGCCTGGGGGCGAGTTCTGGCGGTGCGCCTGGCAGAGTCCGACGCTGGCGTCCTGATTTCGGCCGGCGGCGGCACTACGTGTCCCCCGGAACGTAGTGGAGTGGGAGCGCCGCAGGCTCCCGGCCAATCGGGAATGGCCCAGCGGCTGATCCCACGACCCGGGATCGCGGCCAAAAGTGGGCCGCGCCGAATTCGGACGCAAGCGTCGGACTCCGGTTTTGCCCCCACGGCGAAATACACCCGCGCCAATCCGCGCCTTGCTCCGGACAGAATGCGCAGTGTTGGCTACGAGCGGAACTCGTAACCAACACCCCGCAACTTTGCTTGCAATGTTGGTGCTTGGGTCGCCGCCGCGCCCGCTACTCCAGCGCGGTCACCGTCAGGTCGTCAAACTCCACTTCCACGGGCACGTTGTCGAAGCTCTGAACGAACAGCCCGATGCCGCCCGCGCCATAGGGGTCGCTGTCCTGCACTTGGTCGATGACGACGCCATCCACCACCAGGGTCAGCGTGCCATCGGCGGCGCACGAGCCTTCCAGTTGATACGAGTCCTGGAACTGCTCGATCTGGTCCGACTGGATCCAACTGTTCTCGTCGCTCGTCAGGAGAACAAAGTCATTGCCTACGATGCGGGCGATAGCGTAGAAGCCGTCGTCCCCAAAACCCATGAAGTAGAACGCGTCTGAGTTCAGATAGCCGCAGATCACGCCAAAGGCCGGATCGTTGCCACCGGTGTTGCGCACGGTCACCGCCATGTGCACATCGGTCATGTCGTCGGTGACGGGGTTGGACCAGGCAAACCACACCGTGTTTGCGACCTGGATGGCATAAATCCCATCGCGGAACTCGCGGGCCGTCGTGTCATCCGAGTCCACGTCCCAGCCGTTCACGTCTTCGTCAAAGTTGTCCTCAAACAGAACCTCGCCGTTCTGCGGGACCAGGGTGCTTTCGGCCCCGGTGGTGGCCTCCGCGATCGGCTCTGCCTCGGTGGGTTCTTCATCCGTCGGCGCCTCGGTCGGTTCTTCTGCCGTGGCTTCTTCTGGCGGCTCTTCCGCCGTGGGCTCTGCCTCCGTCGGCTCGGCTGCCGGCGTGCGGGTGGGCCGGGCGGTGGGCGTGGCGTCGGCCCCGTTGGCCAAACCGCCGATGGCATTGCAGGCCAGCCCGGCCATCAACAGCAGCGCCGCCGCCAACAGCATGACTAGGGATGTGCGAGGATGAGACAAGACGCGCCTCCTGATGTGCCTGCCTGTCATGAATTGGACCGTGCCGGCCCGCTATTCCGCCGGCAGGACGACGAAATCGTCAAAGTGGACTTCGACCGGCACCTGCTCAAAGCTCTGCGCAAACAGCCCGATATCGCCGTCGCTGTAGGTGTCGTCCTGCACTGACGCAATCTCGACGCCGTTGACGATCAAGGTCAGGGTGCCGTCGGCGGCGCAGATGCCTTCCACGTCGTAGGCCTCCGCGTTGATCTCGATATCCTCCGACAGAATCCACTGGTTGTCTTCGTCGGTCAGGAAGACGTCATCCTCGCCGTCCACGCGCACGATGGCATAGTACCCATCCGGACCGATGCCCATGTAGTAAAAGGCGTTATCGTCCTGAAAGTTGCAAATGACGCCAAACGTCGGGTCCTGTGACTCGCCTACGTTTCGGACGGTGACAATGGTGTGCGTGTCGGACAGGCCAAACTGGCCGGGGTTATTCCAGATAAACCAGCCGGTGTCGTAGATTTCCATCACGTACTCGTCATCGCGGTACTCGCGCAGCGCCGTTTCATCCTCGGCCTCTTCCCAACCGCTGTCGGGGTCGCTGAAATCATCCTCGAAGAGGACGCCGTTCTGCGTCTCCTCGGTGGGTTCTTCTTCCGTGGGCTCTTCGGTTGGGTCTTCTTCGGTTGGCTCTTCTTCGGTGGGTTCCTCTGCCGTGGGCTCTTCCTCCGTCGGCTCGGCCGCCGGCGTGCGGGTGGGCCGGGGCGTGGAGGTGGGCTCGGCGCCCCCCACGGCATTGCAGGCCAATCCCGCCACGAGCAGGGCCGTGGCGGCCCAGGCGATGATCCATTTTGAGCGAAGTTGTGTCACGATGCGCCTCCTTCACAATAAAGTATCGGAAGAGTATACGGCCATTTTGGCCTGGCGCATCATACGGAAATCGAGAAAGGGCGGATTGCGGCCTGGGGGCGAGTTGCAGGCGGAAGTCGGAAGTCGGATGTCGGAAGTCGACAGGCGGCAGGCGGCAGGGCTGGCGGGGACGGTGACGGCACGGGGTGAGTAGGGTGAGTACAGAAACAAACTTTTCCAAAAGTTTGCAATTGTTCCATTAAGAAGGTGCGGGCAGGGCGGCCCGGACGAGCTGGGCGTCCGGACGGGCTGGCCCGGGCCGAACCCGTCGTGGCAGTAGCGGCAGTAGCAGCAGTAGCGGCACTTTACAAACCCGTTTTCAATGCAGGCGGCCTATACATAATCCGGTGGGGCCGCCGCCACGGCCAGGCAGAAACTTTGCGCGTGGGCGGGACTGCGCTGGCGTGTCTGGGTTGGTAAGGGGCGGCCAAACAGAAGCGTGGAACGGGCCGCCGGTTTGATTGAGCGTAGACAAGAATTGTTGCAGCAGCAAGAGGCAATTTCAACGCCGCCGCGAGGCGGGGGTGAGACCGCCGCGTCACCACCGTGCCCCCTATCGGAAAGGCACCCATCGAGAAATCAGGGGTAGGCCTCCGCCAGCAGAGCCTGGATGGCGGCCTCGGTCTCGGCGTAGCCGCCCTCCCCAATGCGTTGGTAGCGGATCTCGCCGCGCTTATCGATGAGGTAGAGGGCGGGCCAGTAGCGATTATGGTAGGCGTGCCAGGTCTGGGCGTCGTTGTCCTGCGCCACGGCGTAGGGCACCTCCAGCCGCTGGATGGCCGCCTGGAGGTTGTTCAGGTCTTGTTCGTGGGAAAATTCGGGGAAGTGGTTGCCGATGATCACCAGGCCCTGCTCGGCGTAGGCCGCGTGCCAGGCCCTAAGCGCCGGGATGACGTGGCGGCAGTTGAGGCAGTCAAACGTCCACATCTCCAGCGCTACCACCTGCCCGCGCAGGTCGGCCAGGCGCAGCGCGCTGCCGGCCGGCTCGGTGTTCAGCCAGACGGTGTTGTACAGTTCGGGCGCCGGCCCAAAGTTGCCAAGCTTGGCGGTCACGTTCAAACCCTCCTGCCGGGGCGCGGCCCGGCTGAGGAGCGCGCCGGCCGCCACGGACAGCAGCGCGCCCAAAACCAGTGGGATCAC
>CAYUYN010000249.1:0-6203 GCA_964449185.1 uncultured Anaerolineales bacterium
AGCGCCATCGTCAACTCGGTCAGGCCGCGGCGCTGGGCGATGGCGGCCAGGGCCGGCATGTGCTCCTCGGCCGGCACGTCGCGCAGCTCGCCCGACTCGTGCACGTCGATGGCCTGCTGCATGGACTGGATGCCGATCTGCGCCTCGACGTGGCCGTCCGCGTTCTTGAGCGAGTTGATGGCCGACCCGGCCAGGAACAGGATGTTCTCCTGAAGGCCGCGCCGCTCGGCGTCGGCCATGTTGAGGCCGATGTTGCCCTGGTCCAAGGCCCCGGCGCGCACCAGCATGGTGGGCGCGATGCCCGGCAGGGGCCGCGACAGCACGGCTTCGGAGGCCTCCCATTCGGCGCCGTAGGGGCGCAGGAAGGGCGTGCCCGGCCGCACCGGCGCCGTCTGGCGGAAGTCGATGCCATCCAGGCGCGCGAAGAGGTCGATCACTTCGCGCCAGATGCCCTTGGTCTTTACGCCAATGCCGGCGTTGTGGCCGTAGATGGCCGGCGGGCGCTCCAGGTGGCGCGTGGCCTCGCGCACCAGGCGCACCGCGCCGCCCGCGAACGACTCGCTGAACATCACGGCCGTGGCCCCGGCTTCGACCACTGCCCGCACCGTCTCGGCAATCTCGTGCGGCGCGCCGCTGATGTGCGGCGCAAAGAGCAGGTCGCGTCCGCCGCGCTCGGCGTGCTTGCTCCGCACCGCGGCCATGGCCCGGCGCGTGCGCTCCCCGATGGGGGCATAGTCCAGGTTGGGGTAGAGGTCTTCGTCTTCCTTGACGAACATGAACAGCGGGCAGTCGGCCACCTGCAACACCAGGTGCTCCACCTCGGCGGCGGTGATGCCGGCCGTGGGCTTGAGGATGGTGCCAAAGGCCGGCTCGGTGGCCGTGCGGCCTGTCGCGCGGCGCAGGCCGGCCGGGCCGTAGGCTGGGCCAGGGAAGGTCTGGATGACCTTGTCGGGTATCTGCAGCGCCACCAGCCGCGCGTCCTGGTTTTCGTACACGTCAAAGATGATGGCGCCGGCCGTGGTGTGCAGCAGATCGGACGAGGTCAGATGCCCGTCGGGCTGGAGCATCATCTTTAGCGGGAAGGCCACGTGCAGCAGGCCCAGGCGGCCGGTCTCGTCGAACGGGTCCACGCCGGCCGGTTTGGCCGAGCACTGGTCCAGCAGCGAGCCGGGCGGGGCGTGCTTGACGCCGGTGGTGGCGTGATAGCTGATCTCGGCCACGGCCTTTTCGAGCTTGAGCGTGCGGAAGGCGAAGAAGTAGGTGGCGATGACGTAGTCATCGCTCTGGGGCGGCGGGTTGACCGCCAGCCGCTCGGTGATGACGCGGCGCAGCAGCTCTTCGCGCCGGTCGGCGTCGTACCAAAGCGTTGCGAGTAATTCCGAATGCAGGAGGGCCATGTCTGGTCTGCCTTGGTAGGGGCGCCCCCCTGCCTGCCCTAGCAGCGCAGCGGATGGGGTGGGCGCCCTCCTATGTGGGCGCCCTTAGAGCGTCGCCAGCCAGGCGGTCATCTCCGCCGGGTTTTCTTTGAACATGAGCGAGCCGGGCACGATGGAGTCGGCCCCGGCCGCGTGCAGCCGGGGCACGGTCTCGCGCCGGATGCCGCCATCGGCCTGGATCTCGGTGGAGAGGCCGCGCTCGGTGATGACGGCGCGCGCCCGGCGGATCTTGTCGGGGATGGCGGGGTCGAGGCCGGCGCCCTTGATGCCCATGGCCGTGCCGACGATGGTGAGCACGTCGAGGTGCGGCCAGAGCGTGTCGAGCAGGTCCACGCCCTCGGAAATGAGCAGGGACACGCCCGCCAGCTTGCCGCGGGCCCGGATGGCGCGCAGCACCGCGGCCGGGTCCTGGGAGGCGTCGAAGGTGAAGATGAGGCTGTCCGCGCCGGCCTCGACAAACGGGTCAATCCAGGCCAGCGGGTCGGTGACCATCAGGTGCACTTCAAACGGCAGCTTGGTGTGCGGGCGCAACTGGCGCACCAGGTCGGGGAAGAAGAGGAGCTGCGGCACGTAGTGGCCGTCGGCCACATCGAGATGGAAGCGGTCGGAATACTGTTCCACCCGCCGCATGTCGCTGGCCAGATTGGCCAGGTCGGCCGACCAGAGCGAGGTTGCGCACTTCAGCATGGTGTCTCCTTACTCAATAGAGCGTGCATGGATAGAAAAGCCTCGACGGCCCGCTGGACAGCGGCGGTGTGCGCGGCGGGAGCCGTGTGGCGCGAGGCCACTTCGGCAAAGCCTGCGCCGGGCAGGCCCGCGGCCAGGGCCTGCGCCAAATCAAACGGGTGCAGACGGTCGCCGCGGCAGGCCAGCACCAGGGCCGGCACGCGCAGCGCCGGCCAGCCTTCCCGCGGGTGAGGGGTCTGGGCCGGCAGCCGCTCCAGCCGCGCCACGGCGGCCTGGGCCTGGGTACACTCGAACTGGCGCATAAAGGCCTCGGCGGCCGCCGGCGACTCCTGGCACAGTGCCAGGTAAGCGGGCGAGGCGGCAAACACCTCGGCGGCCCGGCGCACCCCGTGCTCTCGGATCAGCCCGGCGATGACGGCGTATAGTGCGCGGTTGGCCTCCGGCAGCGCGCCGTCCAGCCAGGCCGGCCGCACCAGCACCAGCGCCGTGACCCGCGCGGGGTGGCGCAGGGCCACGTGCAGGGCCAGCGCCGCGCCCAGGGAGATGCCGCCTGCCAGCGCGTGGGGCAGGGCCAGATGGTCCAGCAGCGCCAGCCAGTCGCCCGCATAGGCCTCAAACGTCAGGTGCTCCGAGGCGCCGGGCGGGGTTTGCCCATGCCCCCGGTTGTCAAAGGCAATCAGCCGGATGCCGGGCGGCGGCTTGAGCAGGCCCAGCGGCTGGGCCGTTTCGCCGCCCAGCCCGTGCTGAAAGATAAAGGGCTGCCCCTGGCCCGCTTCTTCATAATGAAAACGCAGCCCAGCGTGGTCGAAGAACGGCATCTCAACTCGCGCCCGCGAGCTTGCGCCGCAGGAAGTTGGCACTCTCGGGCACGGCGGCCTCGGGCAGGCCGTGCAGGAGGAGCGGGCCGGTGTAGTGGAACGAGCGCAGCACGGCCAGGTACTCGTCGTAGTCCAGCACCCCGGCCGGGTCGGCAGTGGCCACCTCATGGCCGTCGGCGTTGAGGTTCTTGGCGTGGGCCGAGATCACCTCAGCGCCCAGCATCTGCGCGGCATCGCGCAAGCGGCGGCTGGCCTCGCCGGGCGCGTGGCCCGCGGCCAGGTTGGCGCCGTCGAAGACGATCTTGAGCGCCGGTGAGCGCACCTCATCCAGCAGCCTTCGCGCCCGGGGCGCGTCGCTGACCACGTTGGCTGGCTCCGGCTCAACGCCCAGTGTCACCCCGGCGGCCTCGGCGGCGGGCAGCAGCGCCGCCAGCGAGGCCAGCAGGTCGGCCCAGGCCTCGGGCGTGTCGTTATCCGGGTGGTGCCGCCACATGTTGGCCGCCTCACGCGAGCCCGTGCACAGGGTGACGATGCGCGTGCCCAGGGCCGGCGCGGCCTTGATCAAGCCGGCCAGCCGCCGCACGGCTTCGGCGCGCTGGGCCAGGTCCGGGTGGATCAGGTTGATCGTGCCCGAGAGCGCTGCCATGGTCAGCCCGCGCTCGCGCATGGCCTGGTGGACACGTTGGCACACGTCATCCGGCAGGGTCTCCGGCACGGTGGGCAGCCCAACGCCGGCCAGGTTGAACTGCACCTGCGCCAGACCCTGGGCGCGCACCGCGTCGAGCACGGCCTCCAGCGTGGGCCGCGCATAGGTCCGGGCAAAGATGCCAAGCTCCATCACACGCCCCCGGTGACCGAGTCCAGCCGCACCCAATCGCCGGTCTCCACCGAGCGGGCCAGGGCCACCATCGCCCGTATGGAGGCGGCGCCGGCAGCGGCATCGGCGCCATGCTGCGGCACCCCGTCCAGGATCGTGGCGGCAAAGCCTTCCAACTGCCGCCGATAGGAATGCGCGTCGGCGCCCAGCGGGCGGTGAAACTGCCCATCCTTGGACGAGAAATACTCCACTTCGGCCGCCTTGTGATACCAGGTCAAGGGCAGGCGGCCGTTCAGGCTGCCGTGCTCGCCATAGATGCGGAAGCCCTCTTCAAAGTCGCCCTGGATGGCGATGGTCAGGTCCAGGTGGCCGACGCTGCCATCGGCAAACTCGACGGCCGCAAACCAGCAGTAGGCGCCGGCGCGCTCGACCAGCTTGGCCTGCACCCGCACCAGCTCGCCGCCCAAGAAGCGGGCCGTGTCCACCAGGTGGCTGCCGTGGCCCAGCATCAGGTAGCGGCGCCGGTCGGCCTTGGGGTTGCCCGCGGGCCGGCGGGCGTTGCGGCTGGCCCGCGGCTCGGGCTGGAGGTTGTCGGTCATGGCGTAGCGGTCAGTCGAGTCGCAGTACCAAAACTTGAGGCCCAGGCGCTGGCCCATCTCTTCCTGGATCATCTGCCGCGCAAAGGTCACGCCGGGGTCAAAGCGCCGGTTGTGGCCCACCTGCAGCACGCGCCCGGCGCACCCGGCCACCTGCGCAGCCAGGGCCTCGCACTCCTCCACCGTCACGCCGAAGGGCTTTTCCACCAGCACGTGCTTGCCGGCCGCCAGGGCCTCCTGGCACAGCCGCACGTGGAACTGGTCGGCCGTGGCCACCAGCACCGCCTCCACCCGCGGGTCGGCCAGCATGGCGGCGTAATCGCCGTAGGTCACCTGGGGCTCGTGCAGGGCCGCCATGCGCGCCAGCAGGTCCTCGGCGACGTCGCAGATGGCGTACAGGTCGACGTTGCGGGCCTTGCGGGCCGCCTCAAAGTGGGCGGCCTGGGAAATGGGGCCGCAGCCCACGATGCCCAGGCGCAGGCGGCGGTTTTCCTTTATGATCGTCACGGGGCCGGCTCCAGTCTGGCCCACAGGGCGTTCCAGGTCATCTATCTTGCCTCTTTTCGTTTAGGATCGTACACAGTATATCCAACTTGCGCGGGCTTTCAAAGCGGGCCTTTAATTCAAGCTTTGCGCTTCCGAAAATTTGTCTATAATTCCAGGTAAGCCGGGCCTGGCCCGGGCAGCTTTTACGGAGACACAGATCATGGCCGGACTGACCCAAGAAAAAGTGGCGCAGTTTCACCGCGAGGGCTATTTGGTAGTCGAAGGCTTATTCGATCCGGCCCAAGACATTGCGCCGGTGATTGACGAGTACCAAGGGGTGCTCGACACCCTGGCCACCGAGCTGCACGCCAAAGGCGAGCTTTCGTCGACTTACGCCGAGCTGCCCTTTGGCCGGCGCCTCATCGAAGTCTACAAAGCCAGCGGCAAGGTCCACGCGCAGTATTTTGACTTCTCGCTGCACGGGGCCAACGTCACCGAGCAGACCCAGTTTTGGGTTGGCCCGGCCGTCTTTGAGGTGCTGCGCAATCCGCGGCTGCTCGACGCGGTCGAGTCCATCATCGGGCCGGAGCTGTACTCCAACCCGGTGCAGCACGTGCGCCTGAAGCCCCCGGAGCACCTGACCCCCAAGGACGCCGAGGGCCGCGTGCAGTTGGGCAAGACCCCGCCGCACCAGGACAATGGCGTGGTGACGCCCGACGCCGACCAGACCGAAATGCTCACGGTGTGGTTCCCGCTGTGGGACGCCACGCTGGAGAACGGCTGCCTGGTGGTCTGGCCCTACAGCCACCAGAAGGGCCTGCTCGACCACTGCCCGCGCTTTGACGGCCTGCAGGTGCCGGCGCAGCTCATCGCGGACGAGCCGCGCGCCCTGCCCATGCGGGCCGGCGACGCGCTCTTTATGCACCGGCTCACCATGCACGCCTCGCTGTCCAACACGAGCAACGACATTCGCTGGAGCTTTGACCTGCGCTACAACCCCATCGGCCAGCCCACCGGGCGTGGGCACTTCCCCGGCTTTGTCGCCCGCAGCCGCGCGCACCCCGAGACCGAGCTGCGCGACCCGGCCGAATGGGCCCGCATGTGGCACGCGTGCCGCAGCCGGCTGGCGGCCGAGGGCGCGGGGCCCTTCAACCGCTGGAGCGCCGACAGCCCGGTGTGCGCCTGAGCGCCCGGCCCATTGGAAGCTCAGTTCCATGAACCGCCTGACAGGCAAAGTTGCCATCGTGACCGGCGCCGCGTCGGGCATCGGCCAAGCCACGGCCGCGGCCATGGCGGCCGAAGGCGCCGCGGTGCTGGTGGCCGACCGGGATGCGGCCAACGGCCGGCGCGTGGTGGAGGTGAT
>CAYUYN010000250.1:0-6158 GCA_964449185.1 uncultured Anaerolineales bacterium
TACGACGCGGCCCGGACCCTGGCGGCGTTTAGCAACACGGTGCGGGATGAAGTGGAGCTGCGCCAGCTGACCGAGCACTTGACCCGGGTGGTGGAGGAGACGCCGCAGCCGGAAACAGTGAGCCTGTGGCTGAAGGGTCAGCCGGGTCAGCCGCATGTCGGCGCGCCGAGCCAGCCCGGGAGCCCGGTTGAACCCGACTATGAGTTCGCCACCCACGAGGATGCTTCTCGAACTACCGACGGTTTGGCCTAGCGGCTGGCGCCCCAGCCGAAATGGCCAGTCAGGGGCGGCGGCGGTCCGGTTTCAACTATCCTATTACTTCTGGACTTGCCGATGGGGTGTCTAGGGAATGCAGCGGAAGCCTTGTTCCGCAAAATGGCGGTCGAACACAAAAGCCGTGGTCATTCCGAGTGTCCGCATGGTGTCGAAGCTGGCGCAATCTACCAAACTCAGCTGCCTTCGGCCCGCGATGAGCAAGGCAGTGACGCTGCGCTCGTGACCTTGCATATCAATCCATTCGATTTGGAGTAGAGGGACCACGTCGTCTTGAAAGGTCCGAACAGCTTCTATGCCAAGCCGGTTTTGGATGAGGGCTAAGGCTTCCACGAGGATATAGTTGCTGCACACCAAGACCGTCTCGCCGGCGACCAGATCTTTCCAAGTGGCGCTGGCCGGCTCATGGTTTTGGTCGTCAGCATCCATCACTGCCATGAGCGCCGACGTGTCGACGAAAGTGCTCATGATCCATAGACCTCCGCCAGGTGGCGATCATGAGCAATAGAGAGATCCGAATGGCCGGAGTGGAATCGGCCCGCGGCCGCGATGGCTCGGCGTTTTCTCTCGACCAAGTCAATACTGCCGGCTGCGCGCAGCCGGTCGTCCACCGCCTGGCGAATCAGCTCGGCCACACTGATGTGCTGCTTGGCAGCCAGGTCTTTCAGCGCCTTCGCCTGCGTTTCATTAAGTTGAATTTGAGTCCTAACCATTTTGTCACCTTCATGATTACATGAATATCATCATGTTATCACATTATGCCCTTCCTAACTAAGCCTGGTCCTAGCCGGCCGAGGGCACCAAAGCCTCGGGCGCGCGCTCGATGTAGGCCAGGCTCTGGTGGCGGAAGTAGGTGTTGTAGAGCTCGGCGTAGTGACCCCCGCGCGCCAGCAGGTCAGCGTGGCTGCCTTCTTCGGTGATCTGGCCCTGGCGCAGGACGATGATGCGGTCGGCGTTGCGCACGGTGGACAGCCGATGGGCGATGACAATCGAGGTGCGGTTGGCCAGCACCAGCTCCAGGCCTTCCTGGATGAGGGTCTCGGTCAGCGGGTCAATGCTGGCGGTGGCCTCATCCAGGATGAAGATGGAGGGGTTCTGGAGCAGTACGCGCGCCAGGGCCACGAGCTGGCGTTGGCCCAGCGAGAGGCTGGCGCCGCGCTCGCCCACCTCGGTCTGCAGGCCCTGGGATAGACCCTCGATCCAGTCGCCCCCGCCCACCTGGCGTGCCACGCGCCGCACGTCGGCATCGTCGGCGTCGGGGCGGCCGTAGCGGATGTTCTCGAGCACGCTGCCGTCGAACAGGAACGGCGACTGGGTCACGATGCCCAGGTGCGAGCGATAGGAGGGCAGGTTCAGGCCGCGGAGGTCGTGGCCGTCGATGAGCAGCCGGCCGCCCTGGAACTCGTAGAAGCGGGCGATGAGCTTGCCGATGGACGACTTGCCCGAGCCGGTGTGGCCCACCAGCGCCAGGGTCTCGCCGGCGCGGATGCGCAGCGAGAAGTCTTCCAGCACGGGCTCGCCGGGGTTGTAGTGAAAGTTGACTTTGTCGAAAGCGATCTCGCCGCGCACGCTGGGCAGTTGGGCGTTGCCCGTCTGCACCACGCGCGGCTCGGCATCCAGCAGGCCGTAGACGCGCTCGGACGCGGCCAGCCCCACCTGGAATTGGCTCCAGAACGAGGCGATGCTGGTGAGCGGGAACCAGAAGATGCGGATGCCCTGGATGAAGAGATACCAGTCGCCGGCGGTGAGGGTGCTGCTGCTCCACACCAGCCGCCCGCCAAAGTACACCAGCGCGGCCGTGCCCACCCCGGCCAGCGCGTTGAGGATGGGGAAGATGGCACTGAAGACGTAACCGGTGCGGCGGTTGATGCGGAACGACTGCGCATTCACGCTGACGAACTCGTCATAGGCGGCCTGTTCCTGCCGGAAGGCCTTGGCCACGGCGATGCCGCTGACCGTCTCCTGGATGTGCGCGCTGAGGGTGGCGCCGACGCGCCGCGATTGGGTGATGGTCTGCCGGGCCACGCGCCGGAACGCCAGGGCGGTCAGGATGATCGGCGGCGCCAGCGCCAGGGTGATCCAGGCCAGGGTCGTATCCACCAGGAACAGGTAGCCGATGAGCAGCGCCACCAGCAAGAGCTGGCTCACCATGTCCATGGCCAGCGTGACCACCTGCGAGAAGGCCTGGGTGTCGGAGTTCACGCGGCTCACCAGCTTGCCCGACGGGATCGAGTCGTAGAAGGACAGGTCGCGCTTGAGCACGGCGTCGAAGGCATCTTCGCGCAGCTTGAGCACGACATCGCCGACCGCCCGGGCCGACAGGGCGCGCCGCGCAAAGTTGAAGCCCCATGACAGCGCGCCCAGCAGCATGATGAGGCCGCCAATGACGAGCAGCTGCCGCGTGTCGGGCTGGGCGGGCAGCGCGTCGAGGCTGCGGGAGAGGTAGACCGGCAGCGCGACCTCCAGCAGCGAGGTGGCGGTGATGGCCAAGATCACGCCGCCCATGCGCCGGGCCTGCGGGCCGAAGTAGCCCAGGATGCGGCGGACGAGGTCGCGGTCGGTGTAGTTGCGGTCGTAGGCCTCGGCGTCGAGGCCGTCCATGAGGAAGCCCATACTTAGAAAACTCCTGCCGGGGAGGCGGCTTCTTCTTCCAGCGGCGGCAGCTCGACATCGTAGCGGGCGAAGATGCGGCGGTAGTGCGGCGAGCGCGCCAGAAGCTCACTGTGGGTGCCGCTGGCGACGAGGCGGCCCTCGTCGAGCACCAGGATGTGATCGGCCCAGCGGATCTGCGCCAGGCGGTGGGTAATGAGCAGGGTCGTGCGGCCCTGCTGGATGCGGCGCAGGGCCTTCTGGATCTCGTCTTCGGTGGCGCTGTCGATAGCCGAGGTCGAGTCGTCCAGGATCAGGATGCGCGGGTCGCTGAGGAAGGCGCGGGCGAGGGCGAGGCGCTGGCGCTGGCCGCCCGAGAGCATGACGCCGCGCTCGCCGACCTCGGCGCCGTAGCCCTTGGCCAGCGACTGGATGAAGTCGTGGGCCTGCGCCTCGCGCGCGGCGTGCTCGATCTGGGCCGGCGTGGCGCCCGGGGCGCCGTAGGCGATGTTGTCCGCAATACTGCGCGAGAACAGGAAGACGTCCTGCTCGATCTTGCCAATCTGCGAGCGCAGGGAGGCCAGGCTCCACTCGCGCACGTCCACCCCGTCGATGAGCACGCGGCCGGCGCTGGCCTCGTAGCTGCGGTTGACCAATTGGGTCAGTGAGGTCTTGCCCGAGCCGGTCTGGCCGACGATCGCCACGGTCTGGCCGGGCTGGATGCAGAAGGACACCTCCTTGAGCAGGCTGCGGTCGTTGCCAGGATAGCGGAAGCTGACGTTCTCGAAGCGGATTTCGCCGCGCATGGGCTGGGTGCGGCCGGCTGTGTTCTCGTCCAGGTCGCTCTGGGCGCGGATGAGCTCGAGGATGCGCTCGGCGCTGGCCAGGCCCGACTGCACCAGGCTAAAGGTGAAGATGGAGATGAAGGTCGGGAAGCGCAGCACCGTGACCAAGCCGAGCACGGCAATGATATCGGCCAGGGTGGCGCGCCCGGCCTGGTACAGCAGCATGCCCTGAAGAAAGGACAGGCCAAAGGCCAGGGCGTAGAACAGCAGCGGCAGATAGCGCGCCTCGATGTCGCCGCGGGCCACGAAGGCGGCGCGCATGCGCCGCGCCAGGCTGGCGTACTTGGCGCGCTCGAAGCCCTCCTGCGCGCTGGCCTTGACCACCTCGATGCCGGAGATGGTCTCTGCCAGGCCCGCGTTGAGCCGGCCGAAGTATTGGCGCTCGAGGCGCGTCACCGGGTTGAGCTGGCGGGTATAGGCGCGCACCAGGAATACGTGCACGCCGATGAACAGGACCGGCACCAGCAGCATCTCCCACTGGATGAAGCCGATGAAGATGAGGGGCACGATGATGGCGAGCGTGGACTCCAGGATCAGGCTGGCGCCGGGCACGACCATGTCGCTGAGCTGGCTGACGTCGTCGGTGGCGCGGGCCATCACGTCGCCCACGCGCAGGCGGTCGTGGACGGCCTGGCTCTTGCCCAGCAAGCTGGCGTACAGCTCCAGCCGGGCATCGGCCGCCAGGCCCTTGCCGATGTTCTCGGCGGTGAAGGCGGCCAACATGTTGACCACGCCATCGGTCACCAGCGCGCCCAGCACGGCCAGACTGAGCAGCAGCAGGGTGCGCGCCGCGCCAGGGCCGGGGTTGAGGATGACCTCCACCGCCCAGCCGACCAACACCGGCGCGGACGAGTAGAGCGTGATGCTCAGAATGTAGCAGGCCAGCCCGCCGAGCAGGTATAGGCGGTAGCGCCCGACGTGCGACCAGATCCAGCGCGCGGGGCTGCGCTGGTCGTATGGAAAGGCATCGGGAACCGTAAACTCGGCTTTGGCAGACAACGCCTTCTCCTCCAACCAGCAGGCGGCAAGCCCACAATGATACAACAGTTCTATGCCCGCAAGCACACTCTTTAAGGCGGCTGCAGGCCAAAGTGTGACACTGCGCATCCCCAAATCCAAGTTACAATCCCGCATGTGTCATCCCACCGCAGTGAGGCCGCCCCTGATCACCGCGCTCGCGGCCGCGAGGTTCTGAAAACCCTACCCAACGCCGCCTCACCGCCACCCCGGCTGGCCCCGTCTGCGCCGCCCCGGCGCCGGCCAGGGAGCTACGCCCGCTGTTGGAGACCGAACGCCGCCATGCCTGACATCCGCTTCATACCCAGCGCAGCATTGCCCCGCGAGCTCAAATGCCAGATCCTGTCCTTCATCCGCATCGAGTGGTGGTGGATCTTTCGCGATCACAATCGCTTCTGGGATTTCACGAACAAGGACACGCACCCGGTGAACGTCATTATCACCGAGCGCGGTTTGGTCATGAGCCATGCCGAGATCAACTGGCGCATGGTGGAGCACGCGGGCGAGCAGTTCAAAGTCTATGGCGTCAGCGCCGTCTTCACCTATCCGGCCTTCCGCCAGGAAGGCTATGGCCGGCAAGTCATGCGGGCCGTGACCGACTACCTGCGGGCCGGCGACGCCGACCTGGCCATGCTGTTTTGTCAGCCGCAACTCGTGCCGTTTTATGCGGGGGCAGGCTGGGAAGCGCCTCCCGACGCGCAGATCCTGTATGGCGATCTGGACTATCCGCACGAGGAAGAAATCGCCACCTGCATGCTGTTTGTGTCGGAGCGGGCGCGGGCGGCGCACGCGGCGTTTACGACGCAGCCGGTGTATGTGGGGGCGCATACGTGGTAGACGAGTGTCACTCGTATTTCCAGCCAACCGGCCTATAATCCTCCGTAGAGCGGCGCAAGGCGCGCCGCCGGCAACTTACAGGCATTCCCGGCCGGAAAGGCATACCGCCCATGAGCGAGCAGTCGATCCCCAACGCTGCGCCCTCGCCCCCTTTGGCCCAGAGCAATGGCACGGCCCCGGCCCCACCGGCCGCGGCGCCGCCCACCGTTGACCTGAACACCGCCGGCCCCGAAGAGCTGCGCAAGCTGCGCGGTATTGGCCGCGCGTTGGCCGAGCGCATCCTGCAATACCGCCTCAATGTAGGGCCCTTCAAGGAGCCGAGTGATCTGCTGCGCGTGCCAGGCATCAGCCCGGCTACCTATGCCGGCTTCGCGGCCCAACTGCGCCTCACGCCGCCGCCTGAACCGAACGGCAACGAGAGTGAGGCATTGCCCAGCCCCAATGAGGACAGGCCAAGGGCAAACACAGCACTCGCCATGCCCGGGGTTTTGAGCCCCGCCGAGCCGGCCGTCGTCGTTGCGCTCCCTGGGGCTGAGTTCGTGTCCGTTTCGGACCCGCCCGTTTCGGACCCGCCCGTTTCGGACCCGCCCGTTTCGG
>CAYUYN010000251.1:0-6098 GCA_964449185.1 uncultured Anaerolineales bacterium
CCGCCGCCCGCTTCGCCCCCATCCTGGCCGTGCCGCTCGAATGGCAGCGCTAGCCCCGACCTTCGTCCTCCATCTACTCCTTTGCCCATTGGGCAGTCGCACAGAGCGGATCGCCGGTCGTCTGGCAACGGCTTGTCGGCCCCGTGGCGCTCAAACCCAACCCAGGCTAAAATGTCGCTGGGGGGCGACGGGTGGGCGTGCATGCGTGCATGCCTACGTGAGCACTGCCTACACACACCGCGCCCAGGCTGGGCGGTTGTTTAGCACTCGCTGAGTCATCCTGCATAGCCGGCCACTTCCGGCCCGCCGCGCCCAGCGCGGCGTCTCGCGCGGACCGTAGCGTCCG
The DNA here is from genome assembly GCA_964449185.1 of uncultured Anaerolineales bacterium. Lineage (GTDB taxonomy): Bacteria > Chloroflexota > Anaerolineae > Anaerolineales > UBA6663 > CAYUYN01. The sequence goes on from CAYUYN010000251.1 coordinate 347, forward strand.
GGCGCGCTGGCGACGTATTGGCGCATTTCATAGTCCTGGATCATCTCTTCTTCCGAGCCGGAATAGGGGGCCACTGAGGCACCCCGCCGGCGGCGTCTTATGGCAAAGATCTGCCCGAATTGCGGCGCGGAAGCGCCGGACCAGTTTCACTTCTGCGGCTTCTGCGCCGCCACGCTCGATGTGGCGCAGCCCGAGCCCACCTCGGCCGAGCCGGCGGCCACCGCCGACGCCGCCGGACGCAGTTCGCGCCGCCTGGTCACGATGCTGTTTGCCGATCTGACCAATTACACCCACGCCGCCTCCCGCATCGACCCCGAAGAGATGTTCCTGGCCATCCGGCGCACGCTGGAGCAGTTGGCCCAGCCGGTGCAGCGCCTGGGCGGCCGCATTGACCGCTACGTTGGCGATGGCTTCCTGGCCACCTTTGGCATCCCCGAAGCGCACGAAGATGACCCCACCCGCGCCGTGCAGACCGCGCTGGAGATGCAGCACGCCATGCACACCCTGCGCCGCGAGGCGCAGCAGAGCCTGGGCTGGGACGTGCAACTGCGCGTCGGCGTCAACCTGGGGCCGGTCATCAGCGGCCAGCTCGACACCGGCGCCCTGCCCGATGCCAGCGTCTTCGGCCACGCCGTCAACGTGGCCAGCCGCCTGCAGCAGGCCGCCCGCCCGGGCACGGTGCTGGTCAGCGAGGCCATCTACCGCCTGACGCGCAGCTTCTTCGAGTATCGCGACCCCATCAACCTGCACCTCAAGGGCCTGGACGCAGCCGTGGTCACCTACGAGGTGATCGGCCAGCGCAGCGCCCCCCTGCCCAGCCGGGGCCTGGTCGGCCGCTCCACACCGCTGGTGGGCCGTGCCGCCGAAAGCGCGGCTTTGCTGGGCTCGCTCCAGCGTCTGAAGGTCGAGCGCCAGGGCATGATCGCCCTCATCACCGGCGAGCCCGGCATTGGCAAGTCGCGCCTGGTGGACGAAGTGCTGGCGCCGCTGGCCAACCATTTCACCATCGTGCGCGCCGCGGCCTCGCCCACCGATCTCACCAGCTACGGCCTGCTGACCCACCTCATCGAAGACCTGGCCGGGATTGCGCCCGACGACAACCGCGCCGCGCGCCAGCAGCGCCTGGAAGATTGGCTGGCCCCCGCCAGCACCCTGGCCCACGATTTGGGGCCGGTGCTCCAAAACCTGGTCAGCGGGCTGACCTCGCGCGAGGGGCTGATCGGCAACCCGCAGCAGGACCAGCGCCGTATCTATGCCGCCATGCGCCGGCTCGTCGCCTGGCAGGCGCGCCGCCGCGCCATCCTGCTGGTGGTCGACGACCTGCATTGGGCCGATCCCTCCTCCCTGGGCGTGCTGGCGCACGTGGCCGACCTGGTGCGCGAGGCGCCGCTGGGCATTATTGGCCTGGCGCGACCCGGCCACCTGGAGCACCTGCCCGAGCCTTTCGCCCAGAAGCCCGATGGCGACCCGACCGAGGCGGCCTATCGCCTGCACTTGGCGCTCAAGCCGCTCTCGCCGCAAGAGAGCGACCAACTGCTGGGCATGCTGCTGACCGAGGTGCGCGCGCCCGCCGAGCTGTTGGCCCGCATTGTGGAGCGCACCAGCGGCAACCCGCTGCTGATGGAAGAAGTGGTGCGCATGCTGATGGATCAGGGCATCATCCGCCCGTCCGCCGGCGAGGGCTGGGAAGTGGCGCCGCAGTGGGTGGAGGCGGTGCAGCAGGTCCCCGATACCCTCAACGGGCTGATCCTGGGCCGCTATGACCGGCTGCCGGCGATCCTCAAGCAGACGCTCGATGCCGCCGCCGTGCTGGGCCACACGTTCTCCCTGCCCCTGCTGCTGGGCGTCACCGGCCAGCCCGAGCCCGAACTGCGGCGCGACCTGGTCAGCCTGGAGCAGGCCGACTTTCTGCGGCGCGCGCCCGGCGCCGGCCTGCCGGTGTATGTCTTCCGCCACTGGCTGATGCAGGAGGCCATCTACCAGACCATCCTGCAGAAGGAGCGCCGCGCCCTGCACCTGCGCGCCGCCCAGGTGATCCAGCAGATGGCCGAGAGCCTGGCCCTGGACATGGCCGCGCGCGTCGGCTACCACCTGGAGCGCGGCCAGTCGCGCCAGGCCATTGGCTACCTGATGCAGGCCGCGCGCCGCGCCGCCGACCGCTTCGCCAACGAAGAAGCCATCGCTTATTACAAGCGCATCGAGGTGCTGCTGGAGCAGCACGGCGCCCGACAGGAAGAGGCCGTGGACGTGGCCCTGGGCCTGACCGCCCTGCTGGCACGCACCAACCAGGCTGACGCCGCGCGCGACACCCTGGAGAAGGCCCGCGGCCTGTCGCTGGGGCCACCCAACCCGGGCTATCGCCTGGCGGATGTGCTGTACCAGTTTGGCCAGCTCAAGTCGCGGCAGGGACAGCACGGCGAGGCCCGCGCGGCCTTTGAGGCCGCCGCGGCCAACCTGCGCGAGGGCCGCACGACCGAAGGCGGCCACGGCCTGACCCTGTCGGACATCGAGCGTGAGATCGGTTGGGGGATGTTCGAGCAAGGCCAACTGGCCGAGGCCCGCTCGCGCGGCGAGAGCGGCCTGCGGCTGGCTTTGCAAGACGCCGACCTGGAGGCCGCGGCCAGCGCTCACAGCCTGCTGGGCGCCGCCCACTATGGGGCCGGGCAACTGGCCGATTCGGTGTCGAGCTCGCTGCGCGCGATGGCCATCCGCGAGCAGCTCGGCGACGTGTGGGGCTCGGCCGCCGCGCAGTCGAACTTGGGCGCCCTGTACTTCAAGCTGGGCCAGTGGGCGCAGGCCGAGGCGTTCCTGCGCCAGGCCATTTTTGTGCAGCAGGAGATTGGCGATTACCGCGGGCTGGGCGCCAGTTGGAGCAACCTGGGCCTGCTGCTGCTCGACTCGGGGCGCTACGAAGAAGCGCTGCACTGCCAGAACCAGGCGCTGGCCGCCATGCGCGGCCGCGAAGAGCTGTACGCCATGGCGCTGCGCTACCTGGCCCGCGGCAGCGTGTGGCTGCGGCTGGGCGTGGCCACCTGGGCCACCGCCGACATCGAGCGCAGCCTGAACGCCGCCGCCAAGATGAACAACGGCGATGTGCGCGCCTCGGCTCTGGCGGCGCTGGCGGAAGCCCGCTTGATCGAGAGCGACCTGGACCGCGCGCGCGAGCACCTGCTGCACGCCGAAGCCCTGTCCGAAGACAGCGGCTCGCTGGAGACGCGCGCCGAAGTGCTGCGCGTGCGCGCGCTGCTGCGGCACGCCGAGCGCGATTGGGACCGCGCGCTGGAGGCCAACCAGCAGGCGCAGGAACTCTTCCGGCAGATCGGCAACCGCTACGAAGTGGCCCGCCGGCAGGTGGAAGCCGCCGAGCTGCTGCTGTCGCGGGCGGGCGCGGGCCGGCTGCCCAATGGCAGCTCGTCGCAGACGGTGCGCGACGCGCTGGAGACCTTCCGCACCCTGCACGCCACGGCCGACATCCCGCGCGCCGAAAACGTGCTCTCGCGCCTGAGCAGCGGGCTGGGGCCGGGCAGCCTGGGTGAGCAGATGGTGGTGGTGGTACACCTGCACCTGGAGCTGCCCGATCTGGCCGGCGAGACCGAAGCACGCCAGGAAGAATTGGCCAGCCTGTTTGGCCGCATCAGCGCCGCGCTGGAAAAAGTGGGTCGCGAGCGTGGGGCGCTGGTGGCCACCAGCGGGCCAGGGCTGGTGTACCTCTTCAACAGCCCGACCCTGGAGCTGACTGAGAGCCTGGCGCAGCAGGCCGTGCAGGGCGCGCTAGACGCCATCGACACGGCCGCGCGCCTCAACCGCGCCAGCCGCCGCGCCAACACCCTGGAGATTGGCCTGAGCATCGGCCTGACCGCTGGACACTGGCCGGCCGCCAGCACCGACCCGCAGGAGGCCGCCATCTTTGGCAGCGCCTCGCAGCCAGGGCGCCAGGCCGCGGCCGCCGCCCGCCTGGTGGACGCCAATGCCATTGCGCTCTCCGGCGACATTACCCAGGTGCTGCGCAACACCTACGAGCTGGAGATGGTCGACAGCCAGGCCGACCGGCGCGCGACCGGGCCCGTGTTCCGCCTGGGGCGCGTGCGCCCGCAGACCCAACTGGCCCAGCCCCTGCCCAGCTCGAGCCCGCGCCTCATCGGCCGCCAGGCCGAGCTGACGGCCCTTACCGGCTGGGTGGACCGCCTGCAGAGCGAGCGGCGGGGGCTGGTGTGCTACCTGGAAGCCGAGGCCGGCATGGGCAAGACCCGCCTGCTGGATCAGGTGCTGGACTATGCCCGCCCGGGCAGCCTGTGCCTGATCGGCAAATGCGAGTCGTTCCGCGCCGGCATGAGCTACTGGCCGCTGCTCAACATCCTGGAACAGTCCGATCTGCCCGAAAGCCCGCTGGTGCACCAACTGCAAGGCCTGCTGGGCCTGCGCCCACCGGACGAGACCGACAGCCAACTGCTGCGCAACCTGCCGCCGACGAGCCTGCGCCAGGAGATCTTTGCCCGCGTGCGCGCGCTGCTGCTGCAGGCTGCTGTCGAGCGCCCGGTGCTGGTGGTGATCGAAGACATCCACTGGCTGGACCTGAGCTCGCTGGACCTGATTGACTACCTGCTGCCGGTGACGCTCGAAGCGCCGGTGGCGCTGATGCTGGTGGCCCGCGCCGAAATGCCGGGCCCGCACCGCGCCCTGGTACGCAAGGCCGAGCAGCTCGGGCAGGGGCGCTACCTGCCGGTGAGCTTCACCGGCCTGTCGACAACCGAGACTCGCGCGCTGGTGGAAGCGCTGCTGGGGGCCACGGCGGAGCACGCCCTGCCCGGCGGCCTGTGGTCGCTGCTGCAGCCCTTCATCGGCCATCCGCTGTCGCTGGAGGAGGCTTTGCGCTTCCTGGTGGAAAGCGGCTGGCTGTGGGAAGCCGGCGAGCGCTGGCAACTGGCGTACACGCGCGATGCGGCTGGCGGCGCCACGGCCAACGCCCACGCCCGCCGCATGCCACCGACTTTCAAAGACCTCTTGCTGCGCCGGCTGGACCTGCTGCCGAGCGAGACCCTGCACGTGCTGCAGGCCGCGGCGGTGCTGGGCGAGAGCTTTGACCACAGCGTGTTGAGCCATGTGGTGGGCGGTCCGGCCGTGGCGCGGCGCCTGAGCGAACTGGTGGAGCGCGGCTGGCTGCTGCCGGCCCACGCCGAGAACCCGCTGCTGCTGCGCTTCAAGCACACCCTGACGCGCGAGACCATCTACGCCACGCTGCTCACCTCCAAGCTGCGCGTGCTGCACCAGCGCGCCGGTGAGGCGCTGGAGTCGCTGTACCCCGAGGCCCAGGCCGAGAACGTGGAGGTGCTGGCTTATCACTTTGGCCACAGCAGCCTGCGCGAAAAAGCGCTGGGCTACCTGGTGCGGGCCGCCGGGACCGCCGCTGCGCGCCACGCGCTGGCCGAGAGCCTGCACTATTACCAGCAGGCGCGCGACATTGTGGCGCAGCTCACCGAGCCGCAAACCCGCCTGGGCGCCGCCATTGCGCTGGGCCTGGCGGATGTGCACCTGGCTCTGGGCGACCCGAACAACGCCGTGGCCGATGTGCTGCCCCAACTGGAGCTGGCCCAAAGCGAGCTGGCACCCGAGGTGCGCGCCGGCTGCTGGCGCCGGCTGGGCGCCGCGCGCCGCCGCCTGGGCGAATTTGGCGAGGCCCTGGAGAACTACCAGATCGCGCGCGAGGTGCTGATGGCCCAGCCCGAGCTGGCCGGGGCGCGGGCGGGCGGGGCCG
>CAYUYN010000252.1:0-6077 GCA_964449185.1 uncultured Anaerolineales bacterium
TACCAGGTGATACAACAGGCGGAACTCGGTCGGTCGCAGCTTAACAGGCTTGCCCTCCACCAATACCTCACGCCGGTCGAAGTTGATGCTAAGGCGGTCGTCAACCGTGATGGTAGACTTTTCGGCGGGCGGGCTGGTCTCGGTGCGGCGCAGAACGGCCTTCACCCGGCTCACCAGCTCGCGCGGGCTGAAGGGCTTGGTCACGTAGTCGTCGGCGCCCAGCTCCAGCCCGCGCACGCGGTCGTCTTCCTCGCCGCGCGCGGTGAGCATGATCACCGGCACGCTGGTGATCTCGCGCAGCAGGCGCAGGGTCTCAAAGCCGTCCAGCTCGGGCATGGCCACGTCGAGCAGCACCAGGTCGGGCAGGCTGTCGCGCACCTGCTTGAGCGTGGCCAGGCCGTCGCCGGCCTCGACCACGTCAAAGCCGTCGTGCTCCAGGTTGAGCCGGATAAACTTGATCATGCGCGGCTCGTCATCTACTACCAGGATGCGGTAGCGGGCTTCGCGCGGGGTCTTGCTGGCGGGCATGCGGGTGGTCGCTCCTGGCCGGCTATTCGCGCACGAAGCCGATCACCTTCTCTTCCTCGCCGGACGGCAGCACCTGGATAAAGTTGATGCGCGACACGGGCAGGATGAGGGTGGTGACGTTCGACACCAGAAAACGCAGGTCCTTGCCATCGCGCAGACGCGGGTTCATGGCGTGGATGAGGGTGTCGGTGGCGGAGGGCAGGTGCTCGACCTCGGCCACGATGGGCTCTTCATTGGAAACGTGTATCTGAACAGTGGTGGGCATGCTGCCTCCGCGCGGCGAGCGGGCCGGGTAGGGCGCCGTTCGCGATAACATATGTGTTTTGGCTCAGTCCGTTTCAGGTCGCGAAATGTATTTTTAGGGTGAGCCGGCCCAGGCGGATTTCATCGCCATTGCTGACGCGCACGGGTTGGTTGGCGGTCAGCCGCACGCCGTTCAGGCGGGTGCCGTTGGTGCTGCCCAAGTCAATCAGCAGGAGCTGGCTGCGGTCCGGCCGCAGGGCGGCGTGCGTGCGCGAGACGCCCTTATCCTGCCCGCCGTATAGGTTCAAATTGACGTCCGGGGCGGTCTGGTCTTGGCCGTCGCGGCCGAGGACATACTCCGAGCGGCCTTCCAAAACGAGCGGCTGGCCCTGGCCAATGAAGGACAGCGAGATCTGCCCGCTGAGCAGCTTGAGCGGCGCGCTGGTGCGGATGCGCTGGGTGTCGCGCACCAGCGCCGTGTCGATAAACGCCTCGGTCGAGGTGATCTCGGCCCACAGGGTCACCAGGCGCGCGCCGCACTCGGAGCAGAACACCTCGCCTTCAAGCTCGTCTTGCTGGCAGACCGGACAGGTAATCATGGCAGCCGCCCGCTGTCGCCGGCGCCCTCGATGAGCCGGCGGGTGCCGTACTTGAGCTGCTTCTTGCTGTCTTCCGACCATACGCGGGTGCGCTCGATGCGGGTGGCTTCGGTGAGGGCCAGGCGTGCCAGATTGGGCTGGCCGGAGGCCAGCAGCCGCGTGCCCAGGGCCTTCAGGCGCTCCACGGCCCCGTCCACGTCGCCGGCCGCGGCCTGCTGCCAGGCGCGCTCCTGCATCTGGTACTGCGACAGCTTGCTCAGGGCTTCCAGCAGGGCGGGGGGCGGCGCGGCCGCGGGCGCGTTGAGCATCACCGGCACGGCCAAATCCAGCACCACGCGTTCACCGCGGCGGCCCAGGCTGATCACATCGGCTTCCAGCGTCAGGCGGGCGATGTTTTGCAGCCCGGTGGGCAGGGACGGCAGTTGGAACTTGAGCAGCACCCGGCCCACTTCCTGGCGCGGGAGGCCGCCCAGCCGCAAGGGCTCTTCCACCGGCACCGGGCCGGCCTCGGGAGTGACCTTGAAGACGTTGATCAGCTCCACGCCGGGGTCCAGGGTGACGCGCGCCGTCAGCCGGTCGGCGTAGTTGCTGCCCAGTCCGCGCACGCGCTCGTTAATGAATTCCGCCACCTGCTCGGCCGAGCGGATGTAGGCCGCCGTGCCGCCGGTGCGCCCGGTGAGCTCGTCGATAAACTTGTCGTGCCACTCTTCGCCGATGCCCAGACCGCTGATGACAATGCCGTCGGACGCGGCCAGCGTGGCCAGCATCAGGCAGTCGTCCTCGTCGCCATAGGTACGGCCGTCAGTGAGCAGCAGCAGGTGGTTGACGGCGGACGGGCTCAGGTGCCGGTGCAGCTCGGTGAGCCCGCACAGCAAGCCCTGGAGGATCTCGGTGCCGCCCTGCGCGCCGAGCGTGCTGACGCGCGCCTTGGGCTTGGTGCGGTCGGCCTCCACCGACTGGGCCGGCACAATCACCTCGCCCCGGTCGCTAAAGGCCACCACCGAAAAGGTGTCTCGCTCGCCCAAATCGTCGATCATCTTCAACACGGCCGCGCGCACCTGGTCGAGGCGCTCGCCCTGCATGGAGGTCGAGCGATCGACCACCAGGCACAGGTTGACCGGCGGCGGCGGCATATCGGCGATGAGGATGGGGTGGACTTCGAGCAGCACGTAAACGATCTGCGCCTCGGTCATCGCCGGCAGGGGCGTGCGGCTGTACACTGGCCGCGCCGAAAATAGCGGCTGGACGTTCTTCTGGGACAGGGTAGTGTCGTAGGCCGTGCGCTGTCCGTGGTCGCTCAAGACGGCGTAAGCGCCGGCGATCTGCCGGAAGGCCTCGGTGGCGCCGGGGTTGGAATTGGCATCGGGGTGAAAGCGTCGCGCCGCCAGCCGGTAGGCGGCTTTGACTTCCTCGGGGTCGGCGCCGGCGGTGATGCCCAGCAGATCATAGAGTTCGCCGGTGATCATGGCGTTAGCGACGCGGGTGGGCGCACTCCGGACAGGTCATTTTGTTAGGGCAGCTTGACCATGACAGCCGTAATGTTGTCGGGGCCGCCGGCGGCATTGGCCGCCGCCACCAGCGCCTCGCAGGCCGCCTGGAGCGTCGGGTTCTGCCGGACGATGCTCTGAATGCGTTCGTCGGGCACCAAGCCCCACAAGCCGTCCGAGCACAACAGCAGCACGGCCCCCGGCGGCAAGCGCCGCGAATCCACATCCACTTCCAGCCCTTCGCCCTGGCCGATGGCGCGGTAGAGCACGTTGCGCTGTGGGTGGATGGCGGCCTCGGCCGCAGAGAGCTGCCCCAGCTCCTGCAGACGCTGGACCAGCGAGTGGTCGCGAGTGATCTGCTCAAACGCCTGGTCGGTGATGATATAGGCGCGGCTGTCGCCCACGTGCGACAGGACCACCTGCTGACCGATAATCAGCGCGCAGGTGAGCGTGGTGCCGCCGCCATCGGGCACGCCGGCCGAGACCGCCCGGTTGGCGGCGTCCATGGCGTTCTCCATGACTTCCTGGAGCGAGGGCCGGTCGGTACTGTGGGTGGGGTCGGCCAGCAGCGACGGCAGGATGGCGTCGAGGGTCATGCGGGCCACGGTGCGGGCGGCAATGCCGCTGGCGCGCTCGCCCAGGGCATGCCCGCCCATGCCATCGGCCACCACGAACAGGCCAAAGCTGGGCATCGCTTCCAGGCCGGCCAGCTCGCCGGTGAAGACTAGCAGCACGTCCTCGTTGTGCGTGCGCACGCGGCCGACATGCTGGGCAATGCCCATGGTCAGGCGGCGGGGCGCCAGGCTGACGGCGGCGGTGCGCACGGTGTCAGCCGTGGGCAGGGTGTCGAGCTCGGGCAGGGGCACGGTGGAGTTGACATCGCGCGGGACGGCCACGACCGGTGCCGTCACCGCGGTCGTGGCGGCGTCGCTGACCGGGGCCGGTGTGGCCGCCGGGTCCTTTTTGCGAAATACATTGAGAAGCGTATCAAAAACGTTGGGCACAAGCGCCTCCGACGCTACGCCGCGAGAGCGTACACGAAATGATCGGTCGAGCCGATGTAGATGACGTCCTCGCCCACGGCCGGTGACGAGGTCACGGGACCGCCCGAGCGGAATTTCCAACGCAGCCGGCCAGAATTGATATCTACAGAGTAGACGTAGCCATCCACCGATCCAAAGTACACCGAGTTCTTATAGACCGCGGGCGAAGACGTTACCTGGTCATCGGTTTCGAAGCGCCACATTTCGCGCCCGTTGCGGGTGTCGATGGCATACATGTGTTTATCGACCGCGCCCACCAACAAGATATGCCCGTGAGCGCAGGGCGAGGAGAGAATGGGCCGGCTGACGCGGAAGCGCCACACTGTCCAGCCCGAGCCGGCCTCGATGGCGTAAACCAGGCCGTCCATGGAGCCGAAGTAAAGCGTGCCGTCGTGCAGCAGGGGCGACGAGGTGATGGCGCGTTTGGCCTTGGCGTGCCACTTTTGCTCGCCCAGGAAGTCAACCGCATAGAACTCGCCCGACTCCGATCCGAAATACACGCGGTCCTGGGAAACGGCCGGGCGCGAGCGCACCGGGCCGCCGGCCTGCGCCCGCCAGGCGCGCCGGCCGGAGGTAGTGTTGACGGCGTGCAGATAGGCGTCGTCCGAGCCGAAGAAGACGTGGCCCGCGGCGACGCGCGGGGTGGAGCGAATGGGGCCGTCCGTGTAGTAAGACCACTGGATGCGCCCGCTGCGGGCTGAGACCGCGTGCAGCCGCCGGTCTTCGGAGCCGATGTAGACCGTTTCCTTATCCACGACCGGCGAGCCGGGCAGGCCGCCCTCGGTGGCGTACTTCCACTGGAGCTGGCCGCCAAAGGCATCCAGGGCATACAGGTTGTTGTCGTAGGCGCCGACGAAGAGCTGGCCGTCACCCAGGGCCGGGCTGCCGCGCACCTCATCTTCGCACTTGAAGCGCCAAACGGGCGCGACTTCGCCAATGTGGGCGGCCGGCGCAGAGGCCGGCCCGGCGACGGGCTGCTCCGGGGTGGCCGCGGCCTGAGCAGGGGGCGCGCCGTGCACGCTGGTGGCGGCCGCCGGCAATTGGCCGGCGTTGGCCGTCGAGCCCAGCAGGCCCGTGCGGGCGCGGTGCAGGCTGACGAGCGCCTCCTTCATGGCACGCGCGCTGTTGAAGCGTTCGGCCGGGTTGTAGTTGAGGGCCGTGTTGACAATGGCCTCCAGCTCGGCGCCGACGGTGGGGTTCAGCTTGCGCACCGGCCGCTCGGCAAACGAGAAGGGCGGCTCCAGGCGCGGGTCCTGTTTGGAGAGCAGGTGATGCAAGGTGGCGCCCAGGGCGTATATGTCGCCGGCCGGGCTGGCCTCGCCGCGATACTGTTCGGGCGGCGAGTAGCCCTCGGTGCCGATCATGGTGCCCTTCTGCCCGGCGGTGAAGCCGCGCGCAATGCCGAAGTCGATCAGACGGATGCGCTGGTGCTGATCGAGCATGACGTTGGAGGGCTTCATGTCGCGGAAGACAACCGGCTCGGGCTTGTGGTTGTGCAGGTACGAGAGCACATCGCACAGTTGGGCGGCCCAATCGCTGACGATATCGCCGGAAAGCAAGCCGGGCGTGTCGATCAGCAAAGCCTCGAGGTCTTTGCCCTCGATATATTCCTGGACCAGGAACGAGCGGTCACCCTGGGTGAAGTAGTCAAAGATTTGGGGGATCGCGGGATGATTGAGCGTGGCCAGGATGTTGGCCTCGCGTTCGAAGGTCTTGACGATCATCTCGCGCACCAACGGGTCGGGCGCCAGATTGAGAATCTCCTTTACGGCTACTAGTTTGGTGACGTTGGGGAAGCGCAGGTCGCGGGCGCGGTACACCGAGCCCATGCCGCCGACACCCAGCACACCCTGAATTAGGTAGCGGTTCTGCAGGGTGGCGCCGGGCTGCAGGCCGCTTTCGACCTGGCCGTCGCGGCCGGTCTGCATCGAGCGCGTGATCTTGTGAGTATCAAACACAGGTTGGCTCCAGGCCATGCGGCAATCTGGAGCGCATTATAGCCATGTACCAGAACAGACGCAATTAGAGGAAAATGCGGGGTGCATCGCCCGTGGGTGGCCCGGGCGCGCGGTTTGCGTCCCAAAGGGATGCTTCGCTATATTCCGTATTGCGTATTCCGTCCCAAAGGGACTGGCCTGAAGGCCGTTCGCGATATTCCGTGGGTGGCCTGGTAGCCG
>CAYUYN010000253.1:0-6007 GCA_964449185.1 uncultured Anaerolineales bacterium
ATGCTGGACGCCGTGCGGCGCAGCTATGACTACATGGCCGGCGCCGGGCTGGGGCGCGGGCGCTGAGCGCATGCTCGTCCTGCGTGACGCGGTCACACCTGCACCCACCGCAGGTGCGGTGTGTCTGACACCTTCGATGAACTCTGGCAACTCGCCCGAAACTGACCACCATCGGCAGCTGCACCCGGGGCCATTGACGACTTGCCTCCGCTTCGAAATGGGCCAAACTTACGGCCCTGACCAAGACTCGCCAAGCAGTTTCGGTCGGATAACCAGGCAACTGAGCACGGTTGCGTTTGGGGGAACGCGTCAGACCTCCAGCACTTTCGACGCCCGCCCTCGGTGTAGCTGAGGTCGGGCGTTGACGTTTTTCCCAAAGCTGGCAATACCTGGGTACTGAGCGGGGACGAAATGGATGTCTTTGATCTGCGCGACAAATTAATCCAAGACTACACGGCGTATACGCAGAGCTTCATTCGGATCCGGGACGAGCGTATCCGGCGACACGTAAAGGAGGCGGTCGAGTCGGATGCCCTGTGGCCGAAGCCCTTGATTCAACTGAACCCGTCATATGAGCATGGCGAGAGCCTACAGACCTTAGTGGACGCTGGGGTTTTGCATCGAGAAACTACGCGCATCTTCCGCAAGGACAAGGACCAGCCGGAATATCATGGTCAGGGGCGCCGACTGCAACCGCACCGTCACCAGGCTGAGGCGGTGCGCATTGCGGCCGGTGGGCACAACTACGTGCTGACCACGGGCACCGGCTCGGGTAAAAGCCTGGCCTATATCATCCCCATCGTCAATCATATTCTACGGCGCGGCAGCGGGCGCGGCACCCAGGCCATTGTGGTCTACCCTATGAATGCCCTTGCCAACAGTCAGATTGGCGAGCTGCGTAAGTTTCTACAGCTGGGTTACGCCGAGGGCCAGGCGCCGGTGACCTTCGAACGCTACACCGGCCAGGAGTCGGACGAAGACAAGAACCGGATCATGGCGCACCCGCCCGACATCCTGCTCACCAACTATGTGATGCTGGAGCTGATCCTAACACGCCCTGAGGAAAGGCAAACACTGGTGCGAGCCGCTCAAGGGCTGCGGTTTCTGGTGTTAGACGAGCTGCACACATATCGGGGACGGCAAGGGGCTGACGTGGCGATGCTAGTGCGGCGGGTGCGCGACGCACTGAATGCCCCGGACATGCAGTGCGTGGGCACGTCGGCCACATTGGCCGGCGCCGGCACCCAGGCCGAGCAGCGCGAAAAGGTCGCCGAGGTGGCGACGCTGCTCTTTGGAGCGCCGGTGCGGCCTGAGCACATTATTGGCGAGACCCTCCGCCGGGCCACCCCCGAGCGCGGCCCGGCTGATCCGGCATTCGTGACGGCTCTGCGAGACTGCGTGGCCGACGCAAACCGCCAGCCGCCGACGGGCTATCAGGAATTTGTGGCCGACCCACTCTCGAGTTGGATTGAGAGCACTTTTGGTGTGACAGCGGAACCCAATACTGGCCGCTTGATCCGGACCACGCCGCGCAGCATTGGCGGCGTTCGGGGCGCAGCGTATGAGTTGAGCCAGGTGACCGGGCTGCCTGCCGAGCGCTGTGCTCAGGCCATTGAAGTGGGTCTGCTGGGCGGGTATACCGCGGAACCGAACCCCGACACAGGCTTTCCGGCTTTTGCCTTCCGGCTGCACCAGTTCATTAGCCGGGGTGATGCGGTGTACGCAGCGTTGGATCCGGCCGAAACGCGGCACATCACGCTGTATGGCCAGCAATTTGTGCCGGGTGATCGGGAACGGGTACTGCTTCCGCTGGCCTTTTGCCGCGAGTGTGGGCAGGAATATTTCACGGTGCGGGCCTTGCGGAGCGGCGAGGGCGGGCCACGCACCTTTTTGCCGCGCGAACTCACCGACCGGGTGAGCACGGAGACCAGCGGTGAGGCCGGCTTTCTGTACTATAGCGCCAGTGAGCCCTGGCCGGACGATCCGGAGGCGCAAATAGAGCTCCTGCCGGAAGATTGGGTGGAAGAGCACAGGGGCACGCCGCGCCTCAAATCCAGCCACCGAGAGAAGGTGCCAAAGCCCGTGCGGGTAGGATCCGATGGCCGCGAAGGGGCCGATGGGCTGGATATGCATTATTTTCGTGCGCCGTTCCCCTTTTGCCTGAAGTGCGGCGTGGCCTATGGGGCGCGCCAATCGTCTGACTTTGCCAAGCTCACCACCCTGGGCTCGGAGGGACGCAGCACCGCCACCACGATTCTGACGCTGTCGGCTGTCCGAAATCTGAGGCGCGACGAGACCTTGCCTGAGACGGCGCGTAAGCTGCTGAGTTTCACCGACAACCGGCAAGATGCCTCGCTGCAGGCGGGGCACTTCAATGATTTTGTTGAAATTGCGGTGCTTCGCGCGGCACTTTACGAGGCGGTGCGAGCGGCCGGGCCGGCGGGTTTGGAGCACGATCAACTGAGCCAAAAAGTGTTTGAAGCGCTGCAGCTACCGCTGGAGGCTTACGCCGCCAACCCGGGCGTGCGCTTTCTGGCTCGGCTCGACACCGACAAGGCGCTGCGCGAAGTGTTGGGCTACCGGCTTTACCACGATTTGCGCCGGGGCTGGCGCATTACGGCCCCGAACCTGGAGCAATGCGGACTGCTTGAGATCCAATATCAGTCACTGGACGAGGTGTGCGCGGCCGAAGACATCTGGCAGGGGTTACACCCAGTTTTGGCGGCCGCCCCACCGGCCACGCGCTTGAAGATCGCGACCACGTTGTTGGACCACATGCGGCGCGAGAAAGCCATCAACGTGAGCTACCTGGAGCCCCAGGCGCAGGAACGACTAGAGCAGCAGAGCAACCAGTGGCTGAAAGCACCTTGGGCGCTGGACGAAAATGAGAAGCCTGAGCGGGCGACGGTGCTCTTCCCCCGCTCCGGTGGCGGTGACGAGTATGGCGCCAACCACGTCTATCTGTCAGCGCGCGGCGGCTTTGGGCAGTATTTACGCCGACGCTCGACCCTGGAGTTTCGCGTAGGTGCCCGGCTGAGCATGGACGAAACAGAGACCATCATCCGGCACCTGCTGCAGGCACTGGCGGTGGGGCCGGTACAGCAGGTGATGGACCCACGCGGGCCAGACGACGTGCCGGGATATCAACTACAGGCCTCGGCGCTGCGGTGGGTGGCTGGGGATGGCACTAAGCCTTTCCGCGATCCAATTCGACTGCCGCGCGAGCCCGAGAGCGGCGGCCGCACCAACCCCTTCTTCGTGACGTTTTATCAAACGATGGCGTCGAGCCTGCGCGGGCTGGAAGCACGCGAGCACACGGCGCAGGTGCCCTCGCAGACGCGCCAGGTGCGTGAAGATGATTTCCGCGCGGCCAGGCTGCCGATCTTGTTTTGTTCGCCCACGATGGAATTGGGCGTGGACATTGCGGAGCTGAACGTGGTGAACATGCGCAACGTGCCGCCCACACCGGCCAACTATGCCCAGCGCAGCGGTCGGGCGGGGCGCGGCGGGCAGCCGGCGTTGGTGTTCACCTATTGCTCCGTGGGCAGCCCGCACGACCAGTATTTCTTTAAGCGCCCGGAGCTGATGGTGGCCGGCGCCGTGACCCCGCCGCGGCTGGATCTGGCCAATGAAGACCTGGTGCGCGCACACATCCAGGCCGTGTGGCTGGCCGAAACCGGCCAGGGGCTGGGCGTATCGCTGAAGGACATCCTGGATTTGTCGGGCGAGGCGCCGCGCCTGGACATATTGGACTCGGTGCAGGCCAGCCTGAACGACGACGGCGCCAAGGTTAGGGCACGCCGCCGGGCCGAGCGCATCTTGGAGACGATTGGGCCAGATTTGGGCGCGGCCGGCTGGTATACGGAGCGCTGGCTGGACGAGACGCTTCGCCAAACCGGACAGCGCTTTGACCAGGTTTGCCAGCGCTGGCGCGGGCTGTACCTGGCGGCCCTGCGGCAGCGCGAGCTGCAGCACCGCATCATGGGCGACGCGTCGCGCAGCGCGGCCGACAAGGCCCAGGCGCGGCGTTTGCGCCAGGAGGCGGAAAGCCAGTTGACGCTGCTGTCCGAGGCCGAGAACCTATCGCAATCGGATTTCTACAGCTACCGCTATTTTGCCAGCGAAGGTTTCTTGCCCGGCTACAGCTTCCCGCGCCTGCCATTGTCGGCCTATTTGCCCGGACGGCGACAGAAAAGCGAGCGCGACGAGTTCCTATCGCGCCCACGCTTCCTGGCAATTTCGGAATTTGGACCAGGGGCCATCGTCTATCATGAGGGCTCGCGCTATGTCATCAACCGGGTGATCATGACGGTGGACGAGCGGCTAGGGGCGGGCACGGCTGGGGGCGACGAACAGACCGTGGCGACCCAGGCGGCCAAGCTGTGCGGCGCCTGTGGCTACCTGCACCCGGTGGACGGCACGAGCGGCGCTGACCAGTGCGAGCGCTGCGGCATGCCGTTGGAGACGACCCTGCGGCAACTGTTCCGGCTGCAGAACGTGGCCACCAAGCGTCGCGACCGGATAAGCTCGGACGAAGAAGAACGCTTCCGGCTAGGCTATGAGCTGCGCACGGGCGTGCGCTTTACAGATCTCGGCGGCCAGCCGGCACAGCGCACGGCGAGCGTACGGCACGGCGAGACGCTGCTGGGCACGCTGACCTATGGGCAGGCCGCCACGCTGTGGCGCATCAACCTGGGGTGGACGCGGCGGAAGAACAAGCAGCAATACGGCTTCACCTTAGACCTGGAGCGCGGGTATTGGGCGGCTAGCGAGGAGCCCGACGCAGCGCCAGACACCACGGCGGCCGATGATCCGCTGAGCGCGCGCACAGCGCGGGTGATCCCGTTTGTGCAAGATCGGCGCAACTGCCTGTTGTTTGAGCCTGAAGAGCGGTGGGATCCGGGGCAAATTGCGTCCATGCAGGCCGCGTTGAAGAGCGCCATCCAGGTGCAATTCCAACTGGAAGACAACGAGTTAGCGGCAGAACCGCTACCCTCGCCCGACGTGCCCCGGCTGATCTTATTCTACGAAGCGTCCGAGGGTGGGGCGGGGGTGCTGCGGCGGCTAGTGGACGACCCACGGGCCCTGGCCGGCGTGGCGCGCAAAGCGCTGGAACTGTGCCACTTTGACCCAGAAACAGGCGACGACCGCGGCCGCGGGCTGCGCGCGCAGGAAGACTGCGAGGCCGCCTGCTATGACTGCCTGATGAGCTATTACAATCAGCGCGACCACCGGCTGCTGGATCGCAAGCGAATCCGCGACACCCTCTTGGCCCTGGCGGGCGCGACGGTGAGCGCCTCGCCGGTGGCCGCGCCGCGCAGCGAACACCTGCAGGGACTGCTCAACCTGTGCGACTCGGACCTGGAAAGGGAGTGGCTACGGTGGGTGGACGAGCACGGCTACCGATTGCCCTCGAAGGCGCAGCCGCTGATTGAGGGCTGTCACACGCGGCCGGACTTCTTGTACGATGACGCCTTGACCGCCATTTACGTAGATGGACCGCATCATCAGTATCCCGAGCGGCAGGCTCGGGACCAAACGCAGACGATGTGCATGGAAGATATCGGATATACGGTGCTGCGGTTCAGCGGGCGTGATGACTGGCGTGTGCTCACGGCTGAAAATCCAGCAATATTCGGAAGACAACCGCGATGACCTTCGCCATCGGCTCCCTCGTCCGTGCCCGCGGCCGCGAATGGGTCGTCCTGCCCGAGTCCAGCGACGACTTGCTCATGCTGCGCCCGTTGGGCGGCGCAGACGATGAGGTGACGGGCATTTACCTGCCGCTGGAAACCGTGTCGCCAGCGCAGTTCGACCTGCCCGACCCGGCGCTGGTGGGCGACTATCGGTCGAGCCGGCTGCTGCGCGACGCACTGCGGCTGGGCTTCCGTTCCAGCGCCGGGCCGTTCCGGTCCTTTGGCCGGCTGGCGGTAGAGCCGCGGCCCTATCAGCTCGTGCCGCTGCTGATGGCGCTGAAGCTGGATCCGGTGCGGCTGCTGATCGCCGA
>CAYUYN010000254.1:0-6002 GCA_964449185.1 uncultured Anaerolineales bacterium
ATGACCATCCACTTCGGCACCGACGGCTGGCGCGCGGTTATCGCGGACACCTTCACCTTCGACAACTTGCGCCTGGTGACCCAGGGCATCGCGGATGCGGTCTCGGCGCCGGACTGGGGCGCGCTGGGTACCACCGCCACCAATGGCTTTGACCCACAACTCATGGTGGTGGGCTTCGACACACGTTTTCTTTCGGACCGCTTTGCGCGCGAGGTGGCGCGCGTGCTGGCGGCCAATGGCTTGCGGGTGATGCTGACGCACGCCGATGCGCCCACGCCAACCGTGTCGTACGCCGTTAAGCACTTTAAGGCGGCCGGCGGCATGATGGTGACGGCCTCGCACAATGCGCCGCGCTACAACGGGCTGAAGCTGAAGGCCGCTTATGGCGGCTCGGCCCTGCCCGAGCAGTGCCGGCGCGTGGAGCTGTTCCTGGCGGATAACGAGACGCGGGCGCGCGGCCCGAACCTGATGGACTATGACCAGGCCGTGGCGGCCGGGCTGATTGAGCGCTTCAACCCCATCCCGGCCTATGCCGAGCATCTGCGCCAGCTGATCGACTTCGATGTGATTGCCCGCAGCCCGCAGCGGCTGGTGGTCGACTCGATGTACGGCTCGGGGCGCGGGGTGATCAAGGGCCTGCTCCAGGGCACGGGCTGCGAGGTCATCGAGATCCGCGGCGAGATGAACCCGGGCTTTGGCGGCATCCACCCCGAGCCGATCGCTCGCTACCTGGGCGCCACGGCCGGGGCGATTGCGGCCGGGCACGGCGACCTGGCGGTGGTGACCGACGGCGACGCCGACCGCATTGGGGCCATGGACGGGCGCGGGCAGTTCGTGGACCCGCACCGCATCATGGCGCTGGCGTTGAAGTACCTGGTGGAAAAGCGCGGCTGGCGCGGCGCGGTGGTGAAGACCGTCTCCACCACGCGCATGATCAACCGCCTGGCGGCGCGCTATGGGCTGCCCTGCCACGAGACCCCGGTAGGGTTCAACCACATTGCCGACCACATGCTGTCTGGCCGCGAGCGGCCAGACAGCCTGGCCGGGCAGGTGCTGCTGGGCGGCGAGGAGTCGGGCGGCATCAGCATCCAGGGCCACATCCCCGAGGGCGACGGCGTGTTGATGGGCCTGCTGCTGCTGGAGATCGTGGCGGCCAGCGGCGCCACCCTGCACGAGCTGGTGGCCGATCTGCTGGCGGATGTGGGCCCGGCGCACTACGCCCGCAAGGACTTGCGCCTGCAGCGGCCCGTGGTCAAAGCCGAGCTGACGCGCCGCCTGACCGAGAACGCGCCGTCCGAGGTGGGCGGCTTGCGCGTGGCGGCCGTGGAGCAGATGGACGGGGTCAAGTATGTGCTGGAGGACGACTCGTGGCTGCTCATCCGCCCGTCGGGCACCGAGCCGGTGCTGCGCGTGTACGCGGAAGGCCGCGACGAGAGCATCGTCAAGGCGCTGCTGAGCTACGGCGAGCAAGTCGCCGCGGCCTGAGGGGTTTTTGCAAAAGCGGTAAGGGCGGTTCGCCTGGGGCGGCGCTTGCGCCGCCCCAGGCGAACCGCCTACTTTAATCCTGCCCGGTCCCACCCTCTTCATCCAGCTTGCTTAAAAACAACTTTGGCCCGGGCATGTCGAGCAGAAAGCCATTGAGCGGGTCGGTGTAATGCCGCAGCGAAAAGACCGACACCAGCCAGCAGTTGCGCCCGCCCACACTCGTTTTGTAGCCGCGCAGCCGGCCAGACCGCAGCAGCCGTTTGATGGTGTTGCTGTGCAGGCCGCTGCGCCGCGCGGCCTCGACGATGGAAATATAGTTGTTAGGCACATCCCGCTCCGTCCCTAAGGGGCCGCCCCACGCACGGGCAGCGGCCGGGCACCAAGTCCAAGAGGTCCACCAGGGGCACCAAGCACTGAGAGTTCCGCTTATTGTCTTATTGTGTAGAACATTTGTTCCATTGTCAAGCCAGAATATTAAGTAAACAGAGGATGCGGTTGGCCGGGCTTTGCCCCGGCCAACCGCACGCCTTTAAAATATGTGGTGATCAACAAGGGACGGGCTTGCCCGTCCCTTGTTGATCACCACATTTTGTTTCACCTCAACCTTACACCCTCACAATCCAAATGCCTTGCTGATGCAACAGATCTTTCCTACGCTGTTGACATGCTTCACCGATCAGAGCTTTCGACCCACAGATGACTGGACTGCCCATGCCGCGCAAATCCAAGAAACCCAACCAGCCCAACGCGGGCCAAGGCGAGCCCAACCCGACGACCACCGCACAGCAGGCGCGCCTGATGCTGGCCGAAGCCGGCCTTGGCGGCGGGGCCAGCCTGGAGGCTGAGATTGAGTTGCAGCGCCAGGTGAACCAGCGCCTGCTGGCCTTGTGGGCCAGCCTGGAGCAGGCGGTCAATACCGAAGCCGACACGCAGGCGCTGCAAGTGAAGGTGGCCGCGGCGCTGACGGCCGGCACCGGGCGCGTGGCGAGCCTCCTGCGCGACCAGCGCGCCCTGAGCGGCAAGGCAGCCGATGGCCTGGCCGCCGCCGTGGCGCAGGCCCTGGACGAGCTCTCGTCCGAGATGGGGGTGCCGCAGTGAAGGCGCGGCCCACGCTCACCACCGGCGCGCAAGCCTTACGGGCCGCCCTGCGGCGCCTGGGGCGCGAGCGGCTGCGCGCCGCCCCGCCCAAGGGCAGCGACAGCAGCCGGCCCGCGCCCGAGAGCGACTGGGAGCGCGCGGCCGAAAAGCGCCTGGGCAAAATCGAGCGGCAGCTTTCTACCCAGAACCGGCTGCTGTTGGTGACGTTTGTGTCCATCCTGGCGGATGTGGTGTTGGGATTGGCGCGTTGAACATGGACCCGACTGCCCGTGAAACTGCCCACGCTCATCAAGAAAGGCCTCAGTCGCATCGAGCTGTTCTCGAGGCTCATCCTGCGCCGGCCGCTGCACGAGTATCAGCTCGCGCCCGCGCGCGCCATCATCGACTCCGTGCGCCACGGGCGCGGGCTGGAGTTCGCCGTCATGTTCCCGCGCCAGAGCGGGAAGAATGAGACCCAGGCCCAAGTGGAAGCCTTTCTTTTGACTTGCAACCAGCTGCGCGCGGGCGCGGAGATCGTCAAGGCCCAGCCCACCTTTCAGCCGCAGGCCCTCAATGCCATGCGGCGGCTCAAAGACACTATTGACCGCCAGTGGATCGGCGGCGGGTGGCGTCCGGCCAAGGGCTACCAGGTTCACCTGGGCCGCGCCTGCATGACGTTCTTCTCGGCCGACAGCAGCGCCAGCGTGGCCGGGGCGACTGCCTCGCTGCTGCTGGAGTGCGATGAGGCCCAGGATGTGCGCGAGGCCGATTGGGACAAGAAGTTTCTGCCGATGGGCGCCAGCACGAACGTGACGGTGGTGTATTGGGGCACGGCCTGGACCTCGCGCACCTTGCTGGCCAAGACCATCCGCCACCTGCGGATGCTCGAAGCGCAGGACAAGATGCCGCGCGTGTTTGTGGTGACGCACGAGCAAGTGGCGGCCGTTAACCCGGAGTACGGCCGGTTCGTGGCGCGGCAGGTGGCCAAGAAGGGCCGCCAGCATCCGCTGATCCGGACGCAGTACTTCAACGAGGAGATCGACGGCGAGGGCGGCATGTTCCCCTCGTCGCGCCGGGCGCTGATGCGCGGCCTACATCGGCGCCTGGAAGCGCCGCTGCCCGACCGCCTGTATGCCCTGCTGCTGGATGTGGCCGGAGAAGACGAAGGCGCCAAAGGCGACCGCCTCGACCTGGCGGCGCTGGAGAACCCCAAGCGCGATGCGACCGCCCTGACGATAGTGGAGGTGGATGTATCGACCTTGGCCGACGCGCTGATCGGGGCGCCCACCTATCGCGTGGTCCACCGCCGGCTGTGGGTGGGCACCAGGCACACGGCGCTGTATGCCGAGCTGCGCGCCCTGGCCCTGCACTGGCACGCCCGCTACCTGGTGGCCGACAACACCGGCATTGGCGCCGGGCTGGTGAGCTTTCTGAGCAAAACCCTGCCGGCCGGCACCGTGATCCCGTTTGAATTCAACACCCGCACCAAGAGCGACCTGGGTTGGGACTTCCTGGCCCTGTGCGATGCCGGCCGCTGGCAGGACTACGAGCCCGGCGCCGGCGACCCGGCGGCCATCACCTTTTGGATGGAGCTGGAATTCTGCCAATACGAAGCGCTGCCCGGCCCCAACCACGTGCTGCGCTGGGGGGTGCGCGACGGCACGCGCGACCCAGACAGCGGCGAACTGATCCACGACGACACCGTCCTTTCGGCCGCGCTGGTGACCGCGCTGGATGACCAGCCGTGGCACGTGCCGACCGGTCCGACGCACATCATTCGCGGGAAGGACCCGCTGGATGAGATGAGCCGGGGGTATTGAGGCGGGGCCCAAGGCTCAAGGCCCAAGGCCCAAGATATCCGACACCCACATTACACCGAGGCAACCCTATGAAACTTCTTCCCGTGAGCCCTGGGTCCCTGAGCCCTGAGCCCTTTTTCACCCGCTTTGTGGGGCGCTTCTTTGGCGCCGAGATTGCGCGGCGCGTCGACCTGGCCGTCCGCGCGCTGGACGATGTGCGCGATGTGGTGGTGTACGGGCAGCGCCCGCTGGAGCGCGACCGCTTTGTGTACGACCGCGAGGACGTGTTCCGCGAGGCGCTGACGGCCTGGCGCACCAACCCGCTGGCGCGCCGCATCGTGTCGCTGACGACGCAGTACGTGGTGGGCGCGGGGCTGACGGTGAGCTGCCGGCACCAGCCGACGCACGACTTCCTGCAGGCGTGGTGGCGCCACCGGCTCAACCGCATGGCGGTGCGCGCCGGCGAATGGTGCGACGAGCTGTCGCGCACGGGCAATGTGATCGTGCTGGTCTCGACCGACGCGGCCGGCATGAGCTTTGTGCGCGCCCTGCCGGCCTCGCAGATCGACGAGATCGTGACAAAGCCCAACGATGTGGAACAGGCCACGTTCATCGTTGAAAAAATGCAGTGGGGCGAGAGCGAAGCCCGCACCTGGCCCGCCTACGACGAAGCCAGCGACTGCCACGCGCAGCGCGACGACGGCAGTTGGCCGACCGTGGCACTGCACTATGCCATCAACCGGCCGGTGGCGGCCACCTGGGGCGAGAGCGACCTGGCGCCCCTGCTGCGCTGGCTGAGCCGCTACAGCGCCTGGCTGGAAGACCGGGCGCGGCTCAACCGCTTTCGCCAGACCTTCATGTATGTGGTGCGCGGCCTCTTCCCCAACAAAGCCGAGCGCCTGGCCCGCCAAAATGAGCTCAACGCCAACCCGCCCAACCCCGGCAGCATCCTGGTGACCGATGCGGCTACCGAGAGCTGGGGGGTGCTCCACCCGCAGTTGGACAGCTTCGAGGCCAGCGAGGACGGCCTGGCGCTGAAGAAGATGCTGGCGGCCGGCAGCGGCAACCCGCTGCACTTCCTGGCCGAGCCGGAGAGCAGCACCCGCACCACGGCCGAGGCCGCCGGCGGGCCCACCTTCCGCCACTACGAGCAGCGGCAGAACTTCTTCACCTGGATGATCGGCGACGTGGCGCACGTCGTGCGCGCCCGCCGCGCCCTGGTCGACCCACGCCTCATGCCCCCCTCTCCCAGCGGGAGAGGGGCCGGGGGTGAGGGAGAGCGCCCGCCCATCAAGGTCACCGGGGCCGACATCAGCGCCCGCGACAACGCCGCGCTGGCCCAGGCCGCCGGGCAGGTGGCCGCGGCCTTTGGCGACCTGCGCAATCGCCAGGTCATCGACGATGCCGAGCTGCTGCGCATGGTCTACAAGTTCGCCGGGGAGCTGGTGGATGTGGGCGAGTTGTTGGCGGGGGGCCAGGCCGCTAGCGCACCCGCGTCCGCGCCGCGACGCACGCCGCAGGCAGGGGACGCAGTCGGCAAGGCCGAAGGCGGTGCCGAGTGAGCCGCTCCGCCCGCTTCAAAGCCAGGCTCATGGCCGCCGCGCGCCGCCGGCAGGTGCGCTTCAACGCCCCGCGCGCGGC
>CAYUYN010000255.1:0-6001 GCA_964449185.1 uncultured Anaerolineales bacterium
CGCGCATTAATCTCGTGTCTCTTTGCCAAAAGTTTTTGCCTTGACGGACTACTAGCGTGACGGTAAAAGAACAGTTGCTGGAGAAGATCCGCGCGCGGTCGGCCACGCTGGCGGTGGTGGGCTTGGGGTATGTCGGCTTGCCGCTGGCCGTGGAGTTTGCCCGCGCCGGGCTGACGGTGGTAGGCATCGACGTCGACGCCCGCAAGGTCGAGGCCGTTCAGCGCGGCGAGAGCTATATCCCCGATGTGCCCTCGGCGCTGCTGGCCGAGCTGGTGCTGGCGGGCCGCCTGAGCGCCACGACCGACTACGCGGCGTTGCGGGCGGCGGACGCGGTGAGCATATGCGTGCCCACGCCCCTCAACAAGACGCGCGACCCCGATATGTCGTATGTGGTCGACGCCGCCACCCACGTGGCCGAGCACGCCCACCCCGGCCTGCTGATCGTGCTGGAGTCGACCACCTATCCCGGCGCCACTGAAGAGATTTTTCTGCCCCGGCTCCAGCAGGCGGGTTTTGAGGCGGGCGTGGACATCTTTCTGGCCTTTTCGCCCGAACGCATCGACCCGGGCAATACCCACTTTGGCATCCGCAATACGCCCAAGGTGGTGGGCGGCGCCACCCCGGCCTGCGCCGAAGTGGTCACCGCGTTGTACCACCTGGCCGTGGAGACGGTGGTGCCGGTCTCGTCCATGCGCGCGGCCGAGATGGTCAAGCTGCTCGAGAATACCTTCCGCGCCGTGAACATCGGCCTGGTCAACGAGATGGCGCTGATGTGCGACAAGCTCGACGTGGATGTGTGGGAAGTCATCGAGGCCGCCTCGACCAAGCCCTACGGGTTTATGAAGTTCACCCCCGGTCCGGGGTTGGGCGGGCACTGCCTCCCCATCGACCCGCTCTACCTCTCCTGGAAGCTCAAGTCGCTCAACTACACCGCGCGCTTCATCGAGCTGGCCGACTCCATCAACTCGCGCATGCCGGCTTATGTGGTTTCCCTGGTGGCCGACGCGCTCAACGAGTGTGGGCGCGCCCTGAACGGCTCGCGCGTGCTGGTGCTGGGCGTGGCCTATAAACGGGACAGCGACGACGTGCGCGAATCGCCGGCGCTGGACCTGATGGTGGAGTTGGTGGCACGCAAGGCCACGGTGGCCTATCATGATCCGCACGTGGCCGGCCTGCCTCTGGGCGGGCAGGCGTGGGAGTCGCAGGCGCTGACGCCGGCGCTGCTGCGGTCGGCCGACTGCGTGGTGATTGCCACCGACCACAGCGGCGTGGATTGGGACCTGGTGCGCGCGCACGCGCGGGTGATCGTGGACACGCGCAACGCCCTGCGCGGCCAGGCGGCGGCGCCTGGGGCGCGCGTGATCAAACTGTAGCGGCGTTCGAATGAACGCCGTCGTGGATCTGGCACAGTGAGCGGTGTGGGCCAAAAAGGATCGTGAACTCATGGACCCTAGCCAAGCGCCAATGGCCGCGCTGCCGCGCCAATGGTACGTCATCCGCGCCAAGCCGCACCGCGAGCGGGTGGTCGACGCCCAGCTAAGCGGTCTGGGCCTGGAAGTTTTTTTTCCGGCCGTACGGGTGCACCCCATCAATCCGCGCGCCGCCCGCGAGCGCGCTTACTTCCCCGGTTACCTCTTCGTCCACCTCGATCTGGCCGCCGTTGGCCCCAATACTCTGCGCTGGCTGCCCTCGGCCGTGGGTCTGCTGGAGTTCGGCGGCGAGCCTGCCGTCGTGCCGGCGGCCCTCATCACCCAGCTCAAGCGCCGTATTGCCTCCATCCAGGCCGCGGGCGGCCTGGTTCTGGTTGACCTGGAGCGCGGCGATACGGTCAAGATCACCTCCGGGCCGTTCGCCGGCTACGACGCCATCTTCGACCTGCGCCTCAACGGCTCGGACCGGGTGCGCGTGCTGCTGGAGATGCTGCGCCGCCAGGTGCCGGTGGAGCTGGACGCCGGCAGCATCCGCAAGGTGAAGCCCGCCGCGCTCGTCAAAGCCGCCCGGCCGCGCAAATAGCCCGATGATCGACGTGGCCTCAGAGCCGATGGCGCCACCGCCAGGTACGCGCTGTTGGTGGAAGTCACCGTTGTGGCCGGTGCTTAATGGTAGAATCCGGCCGGATGCGCAAACAGGCGAATAGGTTGCGGCGGACGTACCCTCTCGTGCAGACGGCCGGTTCGGTCTGGCGCCGTGGGTGGTCTGTGCGGGGTTGGGGGGCGAGCGGTTTCGCGCTGCGCACTCCCGTCCGTGCGGGCCGCAGGGCCGCGGCGGCGTTTCTGGGCGCGCGCTCGGCCGCCGGGGCGTTTGGGGTGAGCGGACACGATTGGCGCATTGCGGCTTGCCTGTGCCTGGCCCTCAACTGCGTCTATCTGTTCACCTTCTCCGGCGTCTTTCGCTCCATCGACGAGCTGGCCCTCTTCAGCGTGACCGAAAGCCTCGTCCAATCCGGCCGGACCGAGCCGCTGCTGGTCGCGTTTGCCCCGTATCACAACCCCGTCGGTTTGTTCGAGTCGGGCTATCCGCTGTTGGCTGTTCCCCTGTACTGGCTCGCCGGGCAGTGGCAGCCAGTGAGCAATGTGCACGCCGTGATGCTGCTCAACCCCTGGCTGACGGCCGCCACCGCCGGCCTGCTCTACGTCTTTGCGCGGCGTTTGGGCTACGACGGCCGGGCCAGCCTGGCCGTGGGCCTGGCCTGGGGCCTGGCCTCCATGGCCTGGCCGTACACCAAGTCGTTTCTTAGGGAGCCGGCGGTGGCCCTGCTGTGGACGGTGGCATTCCTGGGCACTGCCCTTTTTATGGACGCGCCGCGCTGGCCGGCAGCGGTGTTGTCCCTGGCGCCGGCCGTCTTGGCGGTCGGCGTCAAGGCCGCCAGTGTCGTGGCTTGGCCGGTGCTGCTGGGCTTGATGCTCTGGTCCCTTTATCGTGGGCGGCGGATTTCGCGGGCTTGGCTCCTGGCCTTGATTGTAGGCAGTGTCGGGGCCGCCGTGGCGGCCGGGCTGATCCTGCTGGCGCTGCGCGGCCATGATGCCGCCAATCTGCTGGCCGGGCTGTTGGCCTCGCCTTTCGACCAAAGCAGTCTCTTGGCGGTGTATGGCCTGCTGCTGAGCCCGGGCAAGAGCGTGTTCGTCTACTCCCCGGTCCTGCTGGTCGCCGTGGCCGGCTGGCCGAGCTTCTATCGCCGGCACCCGCAGCTGGCCGTCGCCCTCGTCTGCCTGTGGGTGTTGCTGCTCTTCTCGCTGCGCATCTCGGTGTGGACGGGCGGCCTCACCTGGGGCCCGCGCTTCCTGCTGCCGCTCCTCCCGCTGAGCCTGCTGCCCGCGTTGGAGCTGTTGACCCGGCGCACGTGGGCGCTCGCGGTCGCGCTGGTCAGCGCGGCCTTTCAGGCCACCGTCGCGCTGGTGGATTGGTCCACGCCCTATCAATTTCTGGCCGGCCGCTACCCCGGCCTGGACCCTGATCTGGCCGTCGGCCTGGATTGGTCCCACCTGGCCGAGAGCCCGGCCGTCCTTGCCTTGCGGCTCTGGGGACGGTCGGGCCTGGACCTCCTGTGGCTGCAGGCCGGGTTGGCCGGCGACGTGAAGCTCGATGCGGGCCTGGGCCTGGGCTTGGCGGCCGCAATCGTCATTGCGGGTGTGGCGTTGTTATTGACCTGGCAGGACCGGCGCGCGGGCTGGGCCCTCGGCGTCGGGTTGGCCGTCACGCTGCTGGCCGGGCTGGGCCTGCTGTGGCGCGGTTATTGGTCCCTGCCCGACTACCCGGGCCTCTCCGCCGCTACGGCGCGCCGTCTGGCGGGGCGCGTGTCCACGGACGGTTTTTCGCCGGCGCTGGTAGTGAACGTCTCACCGGACTTTGGGACGTATGGGTGGCTCGGCCTGATCAAAGGCGCCGCGCGCCGCGCGTGGGTCTCGCCCGCGCAGACCGAGCCCTTCGACGCGCTGCTGCCGGACCAGGCCGGCGCGCGTGTCTACGTGGTGGTCGACCGGCCCCACATCGCCTCGCATTATCCGGGCGACCTTCTGGTGAGCTGGATGAACGGCCGCGCGTATCGTGTCGGCAGCGATTGGATTGATGGGTTCGAGCTGGTGGGCTATGCGGCTCTGTCGAATACGGGCCGACCGGTCACCGCACGCTACACCTGGCCCACCGGCGTGGCCCTCACCGAATTCGCGGTGCCCGAGACGGTTGAGGTCGGGGGCGTGCTGCCGCTGGATCTCGTGCTTGAGCGCGTGGGCGCCAGCTGGTCATCCGGCGACCGCCTGTTTACGAACCTGGTGAGCGAGGACGGCGGGCTGGTCTTCGGGCAGGAGAACGAGCTGCAGTATGGTCACCTGGCCGCGGCGGGCTGGCCAACGGGGATCGCGGCGCGTGATCGGCGGGGACTGTGGGTGCCGGCCGAAGCACCGCCAGGCCGGTACACCTTGGTGGTGGGTTTCTCGAACGGCCAGGGCTACGTCCCGGCCAACCTGGCGCATGGCGAGACAGCCGACTATATTGCTCTGGTCGATGTGGTGGTCAGTCCCTAGCGCCCCCAGACCGGTCCAGTAGACGGCACCAGCGGATGACACAGTACCTTCCAGTTGTGATTGTTTCAGCCTTGCTGGCCTTCCTGGCCACGCCGCTCACGCGCGTGCTGGCGCGCCGCCTGGGCATGCTGGATCAGCCCGGCCTACGCAAGGGCCACCGGCTGCCGGTGCCCCTGCTGGGCGGGTTGGCCATGTACGTGGGCCTGGCGGTGGCCTTCCTGGCCTTTGGCAGCCGCGACTGGCTGGCGGAGGGTGTGGCCATCCTGGGCGGCGCCACCCTGCTGTTCATCACCGGCCTGTGGGACGACCGCTTTGGCCTGCCGGTCTGGGTGAAGTTCGCGGCCCAGATCGCGGCCGGCGTGTGCGTGATGGCGGTGGGCGTGCAGGTGCACCTGCTGGGCGGCTGGCTCGATTGGGTGATCACCCTGGCATGGATCCTGGTGATCACCAACGCCGTCAACTTCATGGACAACATGGACGGCCTGGCCGCGGGCATCACGGCCGTGGCGGCCGTGTTCTTCTTTGTGCTGGCGGCGCTGGAGGGGCAGGGCCTGGTGGCCAGCCTGGCCGCCGCGCAGTTTGGCGCGGCGCTGGGTTTCCTCTTCTACAATTTTTCGCCGGCCATCAGCTTCATGGGCGACGCCGGGTCGTTCACCCTGGGCTTTGTGCTGGCGGTCGTGGGCATCAAGATCCGCTTCATTCATTACCCGCTCGGCAGCACCTGGATGGCGCCGCTGCTGGTGCTGGGCGTGCTGATCTTCGACATGAGCCTGGTGGTGCTCTCGCGGGTGCGCCGCGGCCACTCGCCGTTCCAGGGCGGCTCGGACCACACCTCGCACCGGCTGGTGCAGCTTGGCCTCAGTTCGCCGCGCGCCGTGCTGACCCTTTACCTGGCGGCGATTCTGTTGGGGACGTCAGCCATCTTCCTCACGCGCTGGCCGGTGGTGGCGGCCAATACGTTCTTTGGCATCCTGCTGCTGCTGGGCCTGGTGGCGCTGCTGTACTTTGAGCGCATCGAGCCGCGTCTGAGCGGTGACCCGCCCCTGGTGTTGGTGCCGGGCGGCGGGGGACTGGCCGAGGCGGTGCGCGCCGCCTCGGTCCTGAGCCGCGAGGTGGTGCTGTTGTTGGCGCCCCGCCGGCTGGACGGCCAGGTGCGGCCCACGCGCGACGAGGTGGTCGAGGCCCTGGCCGGGCTGGCCGAAGACCCGGCCGGTCTGCGGCGCTTGCTGGCCGGCGGCCTGCCCGAGGCGTGGTGGCAAGACCTGAACGGGCTCAACCAGGTGCTGCGCCTGCACGGCGTGGCGTGGACCCTGACCGCCGTGCCCGTGGCCGACCTGCCCGCGCCCAACCCGGCCTTCGAGCTGGCCGGCGAGGCCCTTCCAGAGGTGGCGGCCGCGCTCAAGCGGGCGCGCCTGGTGGTGCTCGGCCCGGGCGACCCGGAAATTAATTTGGTGCCGGTGCTGGTGGCGCCGGGGGTGCGC
>CAYUYN010000256.1:0-1568 GCA_964449185.1 uncultured Anaerolineales bacterium
CGCCAGTACCAGCCGCGGCTCTCGTAGGCTTCGCCGCGGGCGATCTTCAGTCGATGCGCGAATTCTTGGCTCGTGCCGCGTCCATAGCCTTCTTCGATATTGGCGCTAATAGAACCGGCGGATCGGAAGAGTTGTCTGGCAATAATGCGCCAGCGCTCATCGCGGATCCGCCGTTCCGTGTCCTGCACGACGACGTCAAAAAAACTCAGTGCCTTCACATAGTATGGATAGCGTAGCAGCGGATCATTCGGCTCTGCGCTCATCCTCTTTCTCTCTCTTTTTCTCTTTCTTTATCTTTAGTGTTTCTCGTAGGGCTGTCCATCCGCCGCCGGCGGCGTCGCTCTTCCCACCAGCCCAGCCAGCGCAATCATGGTCGCGATATACGGCGCCATCAGCAGGAACTGCGACGGGATGGGCACGCGCAGGATGGCCAGCCGCCCTTGGAGCGCGTCGGCGAAGCCAAAGATCAGGCTGGCGCCAAACGCCCCAAACGGGTTCCAGTTGCCAAAGATCATGGCCGCCAGCGAGATGAAGCCGCGCCCGGCCGTCATGACCTCGTCAAAGCGGCCCACCGAGCCCAGCGTGAAGTACGCCCCGCCCAGCCCCGCCACCATGCCGCTCAGCACCACCGCGATGTAGCGCGTGCGGAACACGTTGATGCCCAGCGTGTCGGCGGCCCGGGGGTGCTCACCCACCGCCCGCGTGCGCAGCCCCCAGCGCGTGTAGAACAGCGCCACGTGCACAATAATCAGCAGCGCATACATGGCGTAGGTGAACAGGTTGCTCTCGAACAAGACGCCGCCCAGGAACGGGATGCGCGCCAGCCCCGGGATTGACCACGTCGGGAAGATGCCCGAGTTGTTCAGGTTGGCGAACTCCTGCAGGAACTTGGCCGAGATAAAGCTCGTGATGCCCACCGAAAAGATGTTGATCACCACGCCGCTGATGATCTGGTCCACCTTGTAGTGGATCGACAGGAAGGCGTGGAACAGCGCCAGCAGCGCGCCGGTGAGGATCGCCGTGATGAGCCCCAGCCACAGGTTGCCCGTGGCGCTGGCCGCGATGCAGCCCGTCATCGCGCCGGCCAGCATCATGCCCTCGATGGCGATGTTGACCACGCCGGCCCGCTCCGACAGGATGCCCGACAGCGCCCCCAACGTCAGCGGCACCGCCCGCAGCAGCGCGTTCTTGAGCATCCCGGCCAGGCTGATGGACTTGTCGGCCGTGGCCCAGGTGAGGAAGCAAAAGATGAAGATCAGGATGGTCAGGCCCAGCACCACGGTCGACCGCTGCTTGAAGCCGCGCACAATCTGGTAGCCGCCCAGGAACAGCATCAGCGCCGACAGCGCCGCCACCGTGGGCAGGCTGGGGAGCTGCAGGTCAGGGAGCTGCGCCGCGCTGGTCGCCCCGCCGGTGTTCAGGCCAAAGGTGCTCAGCAGGCCGGGGTCCAGCCCGCGCGCGAACAGCAGGAAGCTGAGCACGCCTAGCGCCAGCATGATGCCTCCCAGCACCCGGTAGCGCACACGCGTGGCCAGCTCGGCCGCCTCGGCCGGGGTTAGCCCTCTGTG
>CAYUYN010000256.1:1668-5980 GCA_964449185.1 uncultured Anaerolineales bacterium
GGTAGCGCACACGCGTGGCCAGCTCGGCCGCCTCGGCCGGGGTTAGCCCTCTGTGCGTGGATCGAGCTTCAGTCGCCATAGTTCCGTCAATAATTGGTAACTGGTAATTGGCAATTACCAGTTACCAATTACTAATTACTATTTCCCCCAGCCGCGCGTAAACACGGTCTCCGCGGCCTTGGACTCTTTGATGCGATAGATGGCGCGGATGATGGCCGGCGCCGCCACAAAGGCAATCACCAGCGCCTGGATCACGCTGATGATGTCCACCGGGATGCGGGCAATGTTCTGCATGCGCGTGCCGCCGCTGCGCAGCGTGCCAAACAGCAGCGCGCTCAACACCACGCCCAGCGGGTGGCTCTTGCCCAACAGCGCCAGGGCAATGGCGTCAAAGCCATAACCCGCCGAGAAGGCCAGCGCCAGGTTGTGGTTGACGCCCAGCACTTCGTTGGCGCCCGCCAGCCCGGCCAGCGCCCCCGACAGCGCAAAGGCCACCACGTAGTTGCGGGTGATGCTCATGCCCGCGTACTTGGCCGCATGGGGGTTGGCGCCCACCGTCCGCAGCTCAAAACCCAGCGTCGTGCGGAACAGGAACCAGTACACAAAGGCTGCCACCCCCAGCGCAATAAAGAAGCCCAGGTGGAAGCGGATCGGGTCAGCAAAGAAGCGCGGCAGCTCGGCCGACGGCGCAATGGTGGGGCTGATCGGGTTGGACGTGCCCGGCCGGATCATCGGCCCGTTGAGCAGCCACTCGCTCAGCCGGAACGCGATGTAGTTCATCATGATGGTGTTGATGACTTCGTGCGCCCCGACCTTGGCCTTGAGGATGGCCGGCGGGATGGCCCACAAGGCCCCGCCCAGCGCCCCAGCCGCCAGCGCCAGCGGGATGTGGATGATGGCCGGCAGGCCCTGGAAGGTGTAGCCCACCCACACCGAGAAGATGGCGCCCATAAAGAGCTGGCCCTCGACCCCAATGTTGAACAGGCCGCAGCGGAAGCCCACGGCCACCGCCAGCCCGGCAAAGATATAGGGCGTGGCGGCCACCAGGCTCTCCAGCATGGGGTAGAACGCCTGCCGGATGGCGGCGGGGTCACCGCTGCGCAGGGCAGCCGAGATGGCCGACAGGCTGCCCAGCGAGCCTTCTAGCATAGCGCCGTACGCCGTGCGCACCGCGTTGCCGGCCGCGTCAATGGCCTCGGCAAAACCCGCCGCGCGCACGATGACGTAGATCGCCAGCAGCGCCGCCAGGCCCAGCGCGAGCTTGACCAGGCCCAGCGCGCGCGGCGACAGTTGGGTCTTGGCCGCGCGCTGCACCAACCGCGCGAGGTGATCGCGCATCAGCAGCCCGCCGGCCGCCAGGGTGATGACCAGGGCAAGCGCCAGGCGCTGGTAGGCGCCCGCCGCCAGCCGGCTCACCGTGTCGCGGAACGCGGCCAGCACCACCAAGTCGCTCAGCGCGATGATCACGCTGCCGAACAAGAGGGCCGTGATAAAGGCCAGCACCGGCTGCTGCACCGCGCCCAACGCCTGCCGCAGGTTCAGGCCGCGCCGCGCGTTGACCACGGGCGGGCTGTTTTTCGCCATTTTCGGGCTGAGATTGTCCGCGGTGGCGCTCATCTAGAAGACCGCCTCGGCCGTGGCGGTGTAACTCTCCGGCGGCGGCAGGCTGGCGGGGTCCACCCCGGCCATCAGCAGGCCGAGGTATTCCTTCGTGGCGCGCTCGGCCGGCACAATGGCCACCACGCGCCCGCGGTACATCACGGCGATGCGGTCCGACAGCGCCAGCACCTCGTCCAGCTCGGGCGAGACCAGCAGCACCGCCAGGCCCTCATGGCGCTTCTCGATAATGCGCCCATGGATGTACTCGATGGAGCCCACGTCCAGGCCGCGCGTGGGCTGCGAGGCCACCAGCAGCTTGGCGGGCCGCGAGAACTCGCGCGCCACGATCACCTTCTGCTGGTTGCCGCCCGAGAGCGACCCGGCCGGCGTCTCGATGCTGGGCGTGCGCACGTCATACTGCCGCACCCGCTCTGTGGCCGCCGCCGTGATGGCCGCGTCATCGAGCACCACGCCCTTGGCAAACGGTGGCCGGTAATAGGTGGACAGCACCATGTTGTCGCGGATGGGATAGCTCAACACCAGCCCGTCGCGCTGCCGGTCCTCGGGCACGTGCGCCACGCCGATTTCGATCACCTGGCGCGGCGTCGCCCGCGTGGTGTCTTGTCCGCCGATCATGATCTGCCCCGCCAGCGGCGGCCGCAGGCCGGTGACCGCCTCCACCAGCTCGGTCTGGCCATTGCCCTGCACGCCCGCCACCCCCAGCACTTCCCCGGCGAAGACCTCCAGCGAGACGTTGTCCACCGCCAGGTTCAGGCGCTCGTCCAGCACTTCCAGGTTCTTCACCTGCAGCACCACGTCGCCGCGTTGGGGCGGGCTCTTCACCACCTCCAGCGCCACCTCGCGCCCCACCATCATCGTCGCCAGCTTGTTCTCGTTGGCCTCGGCCGGGCGCGTGCTGCCCACCACCCGCCCCAGCCGCAGCACGGTGATGCGGTCTGAGATGGCCAGCACTTCCTTGAGCTTATGGGTGATGAAGATGATGGATTTGCCCTGCGCCACCAGCGAGCGTATGATCTTGATCAGCTCGCCCACTTCCTGCGGGGTCAGCACGGCGGTCGGCTCGTCGAAGATCAGGCTGTCGGCGTTGCGGTACAGCAGCTTAATGATCTCCACGCGCTGCTGCACGCCCACGGCCAGGTCTTTGATGTAGGCCTGCGGGTCGACCGCCAGGCCATACTGCTCCGACAGCGCCCGGATGCGGGCGGCGGCCGCCTTGCGGTCCAGCAGCACCCCGGCCCGCAGCACCTCTTCGCCCAGCATGACGTTCTCGGTGACGGTAAAGACCGGCACCAGCATGAAGTGCTGGTGCACCATGCCAATGCCGGCCGCGATCGCGTCATCGGGGCTGGTAATTCTGCGCGGCTGCCCGCGCACGATGATCTCGCCCTCGTCGGGTTGGTATAGCCCGTAGAGGATGTTCATGAGGGTGGTCTTGCCCGCCCCATTCTCGCCCAGCAGCGCGTGAATCTCGCCTTGTTCCAGGGCGAACGACACGTGGTCGTTGGCCAGCACACCGGGGAAGCGCTTGGTGATATTTCTCAGTTCCAGGACAGGCGTCATGGGCGTTTAGGCGGCGGAAAATAGGGCCAGGTAGTCCAATATATACGCAGACCTGTCAAAAGGCAAAATCGCGCCTAAAAATGGTGCTGCCGCCTCCCCCAACCAATAAAGCGGCGGGGCCTCTCAGCCCCGCCACTCTCATTGCCTGCTTCCAGCCGTAGCCGTCCGG
This sequence comes from uncultured Anaerolineales bacterium, assembly GCA_964449185.1. Taxonomy (GTDB): domain Bacteria; phylum Chloroflexota; class Anaerolineae; order Anaerolineales; family UBA6663; genus CAYUYN01. Next base: position 5,018 of record CAYUYN010000256.1, read on the forward strand.
CCGGGTCCCGCGTCACCTCTGTCTTACGGCGCGGGCTTGGTCTGGATCGAACCGTCGATGATGCCGGCGCGGATCGTCTCGAGCTCGGCTTTTGTTTCGGCGGTTACCAGCGAATCTAGGTTGTGGAATGGAGCAATGTCGAGAATACCATTCTCGAGCGTTCCCACATACGTCCCGCCCTCAAAGGTCCCATTCGCCAGCGCTTCCGCGCCCGTCACCACCGAGCGATCGAGACCCTTCTCAACACTGGTCAATAGTATATCCGCGAACTCAGGCGTAGTCTCAAACCAGTCATAGTCTACACCAATCAGATAGGCATTACCACGTTCCTGGATGGCGGCGGCGCTGCCCAGGCCCACCGGGCCAGCCACGGGCATGATCACGTCCGCGCCTTCGTCCATCAGGGTTTCGGCAAAGCGGCGGCCGTCGTCGGTGCTGTCAAAGTTGCCGGTGAACAGGCCGCCTTCGCGGTCGGCCGGGTCCCAACCCAACACTTCGACGGCGGTGCCCTTCTGCTCGTTGTAGTAGGCCACTCCGAAGGCGAAGCCGTCCATGAAATCCACCACGGGCGGGATGTTGATTCCGCCGAAGGTGCCCACCTTGCCGGTCTTGGTGACCGAGGCGGCCACATAGCCCGCCAGGAAGGACGGTTGATGAATGGCGTAGACCTGCGCCCAAACATTCTCGAGCGGTGGGTCATAGGCGAAGTCAACAATTAGAAACTTTTGACTGGGGTTAGCCGTGGCTGCCGCGGAGGTGGCCTCACCCAGCAGGAAACCCACGGTGATGATCAGCTCGCAGCCGGAGGTCACGAACTCGTTGATGTTCTTCTCGTAATCCGTCTGCTGCTGCGACTCCAAGAAGGTGGCTTCCCAGCCAAGCTGGGCAGCGGCGTCTTGAGCGCCCTTCCAGGCGGTCTGGTTGAACGACTTGTCGTCCACGCCGCCGGTGTCGGTCACTTCG
>CAYUYN010000257.1:0-5968 GCA_964449185.1 uncultured Anaerolineales bacterium
GCCAGGCCCTGTGCGCGCCGCGCGTCCAGGCGCTCCCACAGCGCGCGCTCGGTCTCGACGTCCAGCGCGCTGGACAGGTCGTCGACCACCAGCAGCTCGGGGTCGCGCGCAAACATGCGCGCCGCGGCGGCGCGCTGCACCTGCCCGCCCGAGAGGCGCACGCCGCGCGGGCCGACGAGCGTATCCAGGCCATGCTCCAGCGCCGCGACGTCCTGCTCCAGCACGGCGGCCTGCACTGCGTCCTTCAGCCGGGCCGCGTCGTCGGGCAGGCCCAGCAGGATATTCTCGCGCAGAGTCTCGCTGAACAGGCGCGGCACCTGGCCCGTGTAGGCGCAGCGCGGCGGGACGAAGAAGCTGCCCGCGTCTTCCACCACCTGCCCATTCCAGCGCACTGCGCCGGAGCGGGCGGGCAGCAGCCCGATGAGCGCGCGCGCAAAGGTGCTCTTGCCCGAGCCGATGCGGCCGGTGACCACCACGAACTGCCCGCGCTCCAGGCGCAGGTTGATGCCGGCGATGCCGCGCTCCGAGCCGGGATAAGTGTAACTCAAGCCGGCCACTTCCAGGGTTTCGAGGCGGTCGGCCGCGGTCTTGGCCGGGTAGACCGGGCGCGGCGCGGGGACGCCGGCGTAGGCGGGGTGATGCTCCACCAGCACGGCGGCAGGCTCGGGCGCGATGATCTCCTCCAGGCGCTGGATGGCCACGGCCTGCTGGCGGTAGTCGCCCACAAAGGTGCCCAGGTAGGAGGGCAGGGACGTGGTGTACGACAGGTAGTAGACAAACAGCGCGAAGTCGCCGATGGTGAACGTGCCGGCCGTCATGGCGCGCCCCGCCAGCAGCAGCATGATGCCCACGCCAAAGCTGACTGTGCCAGCATTGATGGCGTAGAGCAGCGCCCAGAAGACACCCTGCCGCACCGCGGCGCGCTGGCGCACCCGGCCGAGTTTGTCCAGATGTTCGGCGATATCGGCCTCGGCATTTGCGATCTTGACGGCCTGTGCCGCGCCAAAGGCCTCACCCATGAAGCCGGCGACGGCATCGGCGGCCTGGCCCGAGGCGTGAGCATACCGATGGATGCGGTCCCAGGCCACGCGCGTAATGGCCAGGGTGGCCACCAGGGGCAGAAAGATCACCAGGGTCAGGCGCGGGTTGATCTGGGCCATGATGATGACGGCGACGACGGTGGCGGTCACCTGGCCGACCGTGTCCGGGAACCAGGTGGGGAAGTCGGCCACTTCGCCGATATCGTTGTTGAAGCGGTTGATGGTCTCGCCGCCCGAAAGCCGCAGCGCCCGATCGCCGGTACGGCGCAGGATGCTGGCGAAGAGGTTGCGCCGCAGCAGGCTGGCCACCACCAGGCGAAACGTCCAGCCGTACCAATCGGCGGCCACGCCGGCAAAGAGCCGCGCCAGCTCCACCGCCACGTAGAGCGCGATCAGCACCCACAAGCTCAGCAGCGCTGGCCGCACGCCGGTGATGCTGTCGAACAGCGACTTTTCGATCAGCCCCGGCATGATCTGAAACACAAAGTACAGGATGGCAAAGACCGAGTGGATGGCGAACAGCCAGGGGCTGTAGCGGATCATGCGCCAATTGAAGAAGGGCGTGCCCAGGCCCGGCCGAGGCGTTTTGGAAAGAGCGGCGTTGGTCGTGGTCATGCCAGGGCCTCCTCGAGGCCGGTCTGCAAAAGCTGGTAGAAACGGGAGCGTGGGTCAGCCGCCAGCGCCACGCGCGGGCCATATTCCACCACGCGCCCGCCTTCCAGGATCAGGATGTCGTCGGCGCGCTGCACGGTGCGCAGCCGGTGAGCGATGATGATGGCCGTGCGGCCCGCGAAGAGCCGGTCCACTGCCCGCTCCAGCAGGTTCTCGGTGGCGGGGTCCAGGCGCGAAGAGGCCTCGTCCAGCACCACCACGCCCGGGCCTTTCAGAAACACGCGGGCAAAGGCCAACAACTGCGCCTCACCCGCCGACTGGCCGCCGCCCCCAGACGCCAGCACGGTCTCTAGTCCCTGCGGGCGGGACTGGACCCAATCCCACAGGCGCAGCTCTTGCAGCGCGCGCACGATCTGGGCGTCATCCACGCCGCGATTGAAGAAGGCCAGGTTGTCGCGGATGGAGGCCTGGAAGAGCTGCACGTCCTGCGTCACCATCCCCACGCGCCCACGCACCTCGGCCACGGGCAGGTCGCGGAGGTCCACGTCGCCGAGGCACAGGCGGCCACGGGTGGGGTCGTACAGGCGGAAGATCAGCCGGGTGAGGGTAGTCTTGCCGCTGCCGGTGCGGCCGAGCACACCCAGGACCCGGCCCGGCTGCAAGGCAAAGGACACCTCCTGCAGCACGTCCTGGTCGTCGTCGTAGTGGAACGAGACGCCCTCGAACGCCACGGCCAGGGGACCGGCGCTCAGGCGCATTGTCGTCCGCGGCGGGTCGGTGACCGTGGGCCGCAGCGCCAGCAGCGCCTGGATGCGGTCGACGCTGGCCGCGGCCGCTTGAAAGTCGCGGGCCTGCTCGCGGAGGCCCTGGATGGGGCCGGCCAGCATGCCGGTGTAGGCCACGATGAGGTAGGCCGTGCCGATAGAGGCCTCGGCGCGCGTGTAGAGATACACGGCCAGGGCCAGCCCAACCGCATAGCCCGCCACCGACAGGACGTTGGTGAAGTTGTTGATGGCGCTGCTCATCAGGAAGGCTGCGCGCCGGCGCACCAGCCAGCCGCGCATGATGTTCAACAAACGGTACAGACTGTAGTCGGCGGCCCCGGCCGAACGAATGTCCTCGGTGCCCGAGATGCGCTCCTCAATGAAGCCATTCATCTCGGCCATGGCCTGGCGCTCCGCGGCCCAGCGCTTCTGTGCCCGGCCCTGCACGGCGGCCAGCAGCAGCACGCTGACCACGCTGTAGGCCGCCAGGCCCAGCCCCACGCGCACGTCTTCCACAAACAGCAAGGCCAGGATGCCGGCCACGAGTAGGGCGTTACCCAGCATGCGCACCAGGAACTCCGAGAAGAAGTTGACGAGCGCCGAGACATCGCCATCGACCCGCTCGATCAGCTCACCCGGCGAGTGTGATTTGTGAAAGGCCATGTCCAGGCGCAGCAGGTGCAGGGTCAGGTCTTTGCGCAGGCGGTTGGTGGCATTCCAGGCCACCTGGTTGCCGGTGTAGGCGCCGGCGACGGTCAGGCCCTGGCGCAGCAGCGCAAAGCCAATGTACAGGCCGGCGGCCAGCAGCAGAGCTTGCTCGTTGCCCCCGGCCTGAGTCGTATCGAGAAAGTAGCGGATGACCTGCGGGTTGACGAGCTGCAGGCCGATGCCGGTGAGCAGCAGCGCGGCCAGCAGCGCCACCTGGCGCGTTTGTGGCCGCAGGTAGGCGCCCAGCAGCGCCCGGTAGCGGGCGAGGGATGGTTTCATGGCGTGCGTTTACTCCTCATCTTCGTCTGCCTCGGGCAAGGCCTCCAAGGCCAGGCTGTCCCAATCTTCGGGCAGGGGCAGGTGATGGCGCTGCCAGAGCTGAGCGGCGATTTGGTCCGGGTCGGTGTGGAGGCCGCAGCGGACAAAGTATTGGCACAGCCGCGCGATGTCGCGGCGAAAGATGGGGTAGGCCTCCTGGTTGCTGCGGGCCTCCACCACCTGCGGAAAGTCGATCAACTTGATCTCACCGTCCCAGTAGAGCACGTTGAAGGCCGAGAGGTCGCCGTGCAGCAAGCCCAGGCCCAGCAGCAGCTCTACGTTGTGCAGCAGCCGGTCGAAGAGCGGGCCGGCCTCGGCGCGCGGCACGGTGACGCTGTGCAGGGTCGGCGCGGGCAGGTCGACCTCGCCCAGGTACTCCATCAGGATGGTGCTGCTGCCGCGTGAGATAGGCTGCGGCACATCGGCTCCGGCCTGCCACAGCTTCAGCAGGGTCTGGTATTCATGTTCCACCCAGGAGGTGTGCTCGGCTTCCTTGCCGGTGGTGGTCTTCTTGCGCACGGCGTACAGCAGGCCATCGTCGCGCACCACCTTGCCGCGCTCGTCCAGCAGCGCGCGGCCCTGGCGGTAGCGCGCGTCGTTGCGCAGTTGCCGGAAGGCGCGCGGCCGGTAGACCTTGGCGGCGATCAAATCCAGGCCCGTGTCGGGATGGGCCTCGCAGCAGTAGACGTTGGCTTCCTTGCCGCCCTTCACGCGGCGCAGCACGTCGCTGATCTGCTTGTCATCATAGAAGCGGCCCAAGTAGTTGAGAATCCATTCGCGCTCGTAGCGCGAGCCGGTAAACGTGGGCCGGAAGACGGCTTGCGCGCCGAGGTCGGTGGCGTCTTTGCCGGCGTGCTGAAGGATCTCGTCGGTGACCATGTGGTCGGTCTTGACCTTCTTGCGGTCGCGTTTTCGGCGCCGGCCCGCGCCGGTGGGATCGTCCCAATCGGCTGCGAGCGCTTCGGTAGGCTTAAGGGGGCGCATGGCATGGGCCTCACAGCACCCCGGCCGGGCGCCGCATGCCGTGGCGTTCCCACAGCTCGCGCGCAATCCGGCCGGGGTTGGAGAGCACCCCATAGCGGCCGAAGTACTGGCACAGCCGCTCCACGTCGCGCCGGAACAAGAAGAAGGCATCCTGGTTCTGGGCCGGGTCCACCACCTGCGGGAAGTCGATGATCTTGATATCGCCTTCCCAGTACAGCACGTTGTAGGGCGAGAGGTCGCCGTGGACGACCTGCTGGCTGAGCATCAGCTCCACGTTGCGCATCAGGCGCGCGTACAGCGCCTGGGCTTCGTCGCGCTCCAGGTCCACCAGGTTGAGGGTGGGCGCGGAGACGGTCATCTCGCCCAGGTACTCCATCAGGATGGTGTACTCGCCGTTGCGCAGCGGGCGCGGCACATCGGCGCCGGCCTTGTACAGACGCTGCATGGTCTGGTATTCGTACTCCACCCACGACACCTGGGCGGCCTGGCGGCCGGTGCTGCTGCCCTGGGCGATGGCCTTGTGCAAGCGCCAGTCGCGCGCGCCCACCACCGAGCCGTCGCCGTTGATGACGGGTCGGCCCTGGCGGTATTGGGCATCGTTGCGCAGCGCGCGCAGCATGCGCGGCCGGTAGATCTTGGCGGCCACCAGCTCCAACCCGGTGTCGGGGTGGGCCTGGCAGCAGTACACATTGGCTTCCTTGCCGCCCTTGACGCGGCGCAGCACGCGAGTGATCTGCTTGGCCTGATAGAAGCGCAACAGGTGCTCGATCACCCATTCGCGCTCGGTGCTGGTCACGTCCAGCGCGCCGCTCATGGGCAAAAAGCTGCCGGACTGCATTGGCTCTGCTGGCGCCGCGGGGCCTGCGGTCGGGCTCAGGGTTTCGGGACGCCTGCGCTTAAAGTCGCTGCCGCGGCGGTTCTGGCTGGGGCGCGGGCGCTGGCTGCCGGCGACGAGGTCGATAAAGTCCTCATCCAGCGCGTCCTCCGCGAGAAGTTGGCTGACCTTGCGTGTGCTCATGTAGAGTCCCCCTGCAAGCGCAGATAGCTGCGGTAGCGGCGCTCGGCGATCTGGCCGGCTGCCACGGCGGCCTTGACGGCGCAGCCCGGTTCGTGGAGGTGGGTGCAGTCGGCGCTGCGCACGAAGTACGTGCCCTGCAACTTTTTGACGATGAGGCCCTGACCGGTGGCCAGGGCGGTTGGGGTTTGTTCAAAACTGGAAGGCATCGCTGGTTTCTCTCGTTCAGACACAAAGCAAGCCAATACAAAAAGCCACGGGTGGTGTGCCCGCGGCGCTTGGTCTGGAGAGACATAACGCCGCGACGATGTCGTCGCGAACTATGGCCAGCGCCTCGAGGAGGCAAACAAAAAGCCACAGGGCATGAGAGCGCCTGTGGCCGCGGGGGGGATGGTTACCCGGGGACGGTCAGATCAGGCAGCAGGCGCACTCAGCGACGGCAACAGCACACCGGTTTCAGCAGAGGTGTTGGGTTTCAAGGTTGCCGTAAGCATTCGTGCGCCTCCTTTCCAAGAGGATCAGTGGAT
>CAYUYN010000258.1:0-1770 GCA_964449185.1 uncultured Anaerolineales bacterium
GGGGCTGGGGCGCGCGCTGCGGCGCCCGCCTCGGCGCCCGCCTCTCCGCCCTCCTCGGTCCCGGGGAGCATCAAATTCTCAGCGTCAGCCGCCTGATCTTTCTTACGACGGGGCATGGTGTCCTCCTCAAAAGGGCTTTAGAAAACGACTGCCCAACGCAGTCGAACATGTGTACTAGGCAAGTATAGCCCGAATGTTCTGTTTGTCAATGACATTAAATGAAAATTGGGGTAGTTGGATCGAGCCTGCCCGACCCAACCACCCCATCTCTCGCTGAGGCCGAGCAATTACGGCGGCGCCAGCGTTACTTCCGGCGTAATCGCGGGCAGCAGGGTGGGCGTGGGGGTAGGCGAGAAGAGCGACGGCCGGGTGCGGCTGGGGGTAGGGGTGATGGTGGGGAGGCGGGTGCGCGTGGCCGTGCGGGTGGCCGTGGCCGTGCGCGTGGCCGTGGGGGTGCGCGTGTGGGTGGGCGTGGGGGTGTAGGTGTGCGAGGCCGTCGGCAGGTTCAGCGGCCGCTCGCCGGTGGGCACGGCCTCAATCTCCATGCCGGTCTGCGAGCGCAGCACCACATAGTTGCTCTGGCCGGCCACGACGCTCACCTGGCCGACCAGTTCCTCGGTCTCGTCCTCGGAGAGCGTGACTTCGGTGCGCAGGGTATAGAGGCCGGCCGGCAGGTCCGACATGGCAAAGTTCTCCTGCCAGGTCTCGTCGGGGTAGGCCACGCGCGGCCCATAGGTATACAGGGTCTCGATCTTGCGGCCGCGCGCGTTGTACACCTCCACCGAGCTGGAGGGGATGGGCTGGCCCTTGGAGTTCACCAGCCGGCCCACCAGCACCCCCCAGCCGGCATAGGGCGCCACCCACAGCTCCGGGTTGCGCGTGTTGTAGTAGGTGTTGCTGCCCACGCGCACCTCGAAGTGTACGTGCGGGCCGGTGGAGTTGCCGGTGTTGCCCACCCAGCCCAGCACCTCGCCGGTCTGCACCTCCTGGCCCACGAACACGGTCTGCGCTTCCAGGTGGGCGTAGAGGGTATACAGCGGCTGGTTGTTGTAGCCAAAGTCGTGCCGCACCGCCACGGCGATGCCGTAGGGATCTTCCTGAAAGCCCTGCCGGAAGTTGAACAACCCCCAGTCCGACCACACCACGCGCCCCGGCCCGGCCGCCAGCACCGGCGTTAAGGGCGGCGCGTCGATGTCGATGCCGGCATGGATAACCATCTCGCCGAAGTAGTCGGTGCCGTAGCGGTAGGTGCCCAGCGCGTAATTGACGCTGTCGGAAGCGATGGGCCGCGCAAACCAGAAGTGGTCTTCCGGCCGGACCGACAGGGGCACGCCCACCATGGGGGGACGCCAGTTGGTGGGCACGGCATTGACCACCGGCGTGCCAAAGACGTATCGCACGGGCTCGCCGTTGCTGGGGGTCGCCACCAGCACTGGCGTGCCGTCAATGGCCACCGGCGAGACGACGATGGGCGTAGCGCTGAGGGTGGGCGGGCCGGTGGCCTCGGCGGTGGCCAGGTCGGCGGCTGGCAGGGTCAGGGGCGCCTCGGCACTGGCGATGGTCGCCGGCGCCTCGTCCGGCAGCGCCGCCGGCCCTGCCGGAATGGTGGCGCAAGCGGCCAGGCCGGCGGCGGCCAACAGCAAAGCCGACGCCAGGGGAATGGCCCAGCGGCGGATCCCACGACCCGGGATCGCGGCCAAGAGCGGGCCGCGGCGAAGTCGGACGCGCAAGCGTCGCACTCCGGTTGGGACACACCGCGTCCGTCGCGCA
>CAYUYN010000258.1:1870-3511 GCA_964449185.1 uncultured Anaerolineales bacterium
CCACGTCAAAGGCGCGGCCGGTCTTGAGCCACGAGCTGTAATCCTGCGACGGCGCCGGCGGCGCGTCCAGCGCCACCAGGGCATTGTCGAGCTGCAGCAGGAAGTCCCAGCCCACGGCGCGGGCGGTGACGTTGCGCAGGCCGGTGAAGGCCTCGTCCACCCGGTCCGACAGGCGCGGGTCGGCGGCCTTGACGTCCGGCAGCGCTACCAGCGCATACGGCGCCGCGCTGTCGGTGGTGGTCAGCACCTCGCTCCACAGCGGCGCGTCGGAAACTTGCACGCCCACCGCCAGCGCGTCGGGCAGCGGGTCGGGCAGGAGGGTGCCCGACCAGGAAACGCCGCGGATGCGGCCGGTGGTGGCGCGGTAGGCGATCTGCGCCAGGCCGGCCTGCCCCAGCGGCGCGGCCATGATCGAGTCTTGCCCGCCCTCCTGCACCAGCACCGTGGCCAGCGACGAGCCTTCCGGCGACCAGGTGGGATACAGGCCCTGGCCCACCTCGTAGGCCAGGCTGGAGGGGTCGGTGGCCGAGTGCGCGTACACCAGGCCGATGGTGGAGGCCGCGTCGGAGTACACCACGATCTTGCCGCCCGGGTTGTACGTGGGGTCCGACTCCTGCATGCTGGGCGAGTTGGTGAGTTGGGTGTAGGTGCGTTCGTCGGGGTTATCGAGCGACATGCGCCACAGGTCGGGGTTGCCGGTGCGCATGGATACCCACACGATCTCGCGCCCGCCCGGTGACCAGGCCGGCTCGTAGTCGGCGGCCGGGTCGGCGGTGAGGGGGGTGTAGTCGCCGCCGCGATGGCTGACGACGGCGATGTCGAGGTTGTCGTTGCGGTAGATTTCAAACACCAGGTACTGGCCGTCGGGGCTCCAATAGGGGTTGCCCTTGAACTCCGGCCCAGAGGTCAGCTGGCGCAGCTCGCCGGTATCCAGGTCGAGCACGTACAGGTTCCAGAAGCCCTCCCGCCGCGAGGCAAAGGCCAGGTGCAGGCCGTCGGGGCTGATGGCCGGGTCGCGGTCGTCCCACGGGCCGGCGGTCAGGCGCACCAGGTCGGTGCGGCCCAGCACCTGCGCCCACAGGTTGGTATAGCCGGTGGTGCGGTAGGCATAGTACAGGGTGCCGCCCAGCGAGAGCGGGTTAGGCGGGGCCGTGACGGTGGGTCCGGCCGGCTGGGGAGTCACGTCAATATCGATCGGGCCGATCTGCTCCACGACCTCCGGATCGGGCGTCAGCACCGCCGTGACAGCCGGCATGGTCACCGGCGGCGGTGGATAGGTGACGAGCGCCACCACCTCCGGCAATTCCGGCCGGAGCACGCCTTCGATGAGCAGGGTGGCCGCGGCCACCAGGCCAATGTTAACCAAGATGAGCAGCACGACGGCGGGGAGCTGCCGCGGGGTAAGCGCAATGCTGATGAGCGGTCGGGGGCCGGCCGGGCGCGCGGCCGCGGGGCGGGCGGACACAACGGGAGTCCGTGGGCGCTGCCCCCGGCCTGTGGCCCAGCCCACCGACTCCCCGACTTTTAGACCGGATTTAACAACGACACGCCCCAACCGGTCGGCCAAACGATACACAGACACCAACATGAGCGCGAATCATAGCATGATTGATGCCGCCGGGCTAGGGAGCCAATTTGACA
>CAYUYN010000258.1:3611-5950 GCA_964449185.1 uncultured Anaerolineales bacterium
CCCGCCGGCCGTGTGCCGGCAAGTCGAAGGTGCGCTAGCGCACCGGGTCGCGTTCGGCGAAGGCCATGGTGTACAGCGCGAAGTAGCGCCCGCGCTGCGCCAACAGCTCGGCGTGCGTGCCGGTCTCGACGATGCGGCCCTGGTCCATCACCACGATCAGGTTGGCCTGGGTGATGGTCGACAGCCGGTGCGCGATGACAAAGGCCGTGCGGCCTTTGAGCAAGCGCTGGAGCGCCGCCTGGATCAGCCGCTCGGTCTGGGTGTCCACGCTCGAGGTGGCCTCGTCCAGAATCAGGATGCGCGGGTCGGCCAGCAGCGCGCGCGCAAACGACACCAACTGCCGCTGCCCGCCCGAGAGGATGGCGCCGCCTTCGCCCACCAGCGTGCCGTAGCCCTGCGCCAGCGCCAGGATAAAGTCGTGCGCGCCCACCGCCTTGGCCGCGGCCTGCAGGGCCTCGTCGGAGGCGTCCAGCGCGCCGTAGCGGATGTTGTCGCGCACGCTGCCCGAGAACAAGAACGGGTCCTGCAGCACCAGGCCCATCTGCCGCCGCAGCGAGTTCTGCGTCACCGTGCTGACGTCGTGGCCGTCTATCAGCACGGCGCCTGCGCTGGCCTCGTAGAAGCGCGAAAGTAGCCGCACCAGGGTGGACTTGCCGGCGCCAGTCTCGCCCACCAGGGCCACGGTCTGGCCCGCCGCCACCGACAGGTTGACGTCCTCCAGCGTGGGGATGCCGCCCGCCTCGTAGCGGAAGCTGACGTTGCGGAAAGTGACCTCGCCGCGGATCGGCGGCAGCTCCTGCGCGGCCGGCTGGTCCTGGATTTCCACGGGCGTGTCCAGCAGCTCAAAGATGCGCTCGCTGCTGGCCATGGTGGCCTGGAACGTGTTGTAGCGCTGCGACAGCTCGCGGATGGGCTCGAAGAAGCGCTCGATATACAGCGCAAAAGCCACCAGCGTGCCGGCGGAGAGCGCCGCGCCGCCAAAGACATTGCTCAGGCGGCCCAGCACGGCCAGCCCGCCGACCCACACCACCAGGCCCAGCGCCAGGCTGCCCAGGAAGTCTACCGCGGGGAAGAACAGGCTGGCAGCCAGCGAAGCGCGGTTGGCGGCCCGCAGGTGGTTGCCGTTGACGTCCTGGGCAAAGACGCGCAGGTTGTGGTCCTCGCGCGAGAAGGACTGCACCACGCGCACGCCCACGATGTTTTCGTTGAGCACGGCGTTGACCCAGCCCGTGGCCGAGCGCACCTGGCGATAGTTCTCGCGCACCCGCCGCCGGAACAGCTCGGTGGCCACGGCCATGAAGGGCAGCACCAGGAACGACAGCAGCGAGAGCTGCCAGTTGAGCAGGAACATGGCCAGGGCGATGCCCACCAGGTCTGCCAGGTGGCGCACCACGGCCAGCATGGCCCACACGATCATCTCGCGCAGCACGCTGACGTCGTTGACCATGCGCGAGATCAGCCGGCCGACCGCGTAGCGGCTGAAGAAGCCGAGCGACAGCCGCTGCAGGTGGTCGAACATCTCCCCGCGCAGGTCGAAGATGATGTTCTGGCCGGTGACGGCCATGATGCGGATGCGCCAATAGGTGCCGAGCCACATCACCAGCGCGGCCACGGCATAGCCGAGCACGGCCTGCGCCAGCACCACCGGGTTGCGCTGCGCCAGCCCGTCATCCAGCGCCACCTTCACCAGGTAGGGCCCGCTCACATTGGCTATCGTCGCCATGGTCATCAGCGCCAGCGCCGCCAGCACCTGCCGCCGGTAAGGCCGCAGATACGTCAGCAGCCGGCGCACGATCTTCGCGTCGTAGGCCTTACCCAGGATGTCGTCTTCCACCGGCTTGGCCGGGAGAGCGGGAACGGTTGAGGCCGGGGTGGGTTTGGAGATCATTTTCTCTTCAGCTCCTCCCATCACCCACCGCCCAGCGCCGCGCCTTTTCCGGCGCGCCCAACTGCTCCAACTCCCGCATCTCCTGCTTGAACTGCTCCTGGTCCTTCAATTGCAGGTTGTAAATTTCCTGGTACAGCCCCGGCTCCTTGACCAGTTCGTGATGCTTGCCGCGCTGCACGATGCGGCCGTCCTGCAGCACCAGGATCAGGTCGGCCCGCTTGACGGTGGACAGCCGCTGCGCGATGACGAAGGTCGTGCGGTTGCGCATCAGCTCGTCCAGCGCCTGCTGGATCAGGTATTCGGTCTGGGTGTCGACGCTGGAGGTGGCGTCGTCCAAAATCAGCAGCCGCGGGTCCATCAGCAGGGCGCGCGCGATGGCCAGCCGCTGCCGCTGCCCGCCCGAGAGCGTCACGCCACGCTCGCCGACCACGGTATCGTAGCCGCCGGGGAG
>CAYUYN010000259.1:0-2795 GCA_964449185.1 uncultured Anaerolineales bacterium
ACCCGCCTGCGCGAGTGGGAAACCCTGGCGGCCTGAGTAGGGGCGCCCCCCTGTGGGCGCCCTACGCACAACCTGTGCCTAAAACTATCTTCCCGCTCTCCGTCCGCTTCGCGTCGCCAGACGCCACAGGCGGACGGCCGGCGCGCTCTTCGCGCCGGAATCCCTCCCCACCCCCCGGCTGGCCCGAAACTTGTAATACCAGGGCTGGAAGGTGCTCCTTGGCCTTTTCCGGCCGGGTAGGGCGCCCGCTGCGCCCCAGGCCGCCGCCTAGCTTGCGAGGGGAACGACCATAGCCAGCCAACCGTCTTACGGTAGTCCAAAGAATGGCCTCGCCCGCGCGCGCCGGCGGGCGCGGCAGCGGGCACTTCTGCTATAATCACGCCTGCCCGCGGCCGTACCCTGCGGGATCTTTTTGGAGAGGAACTGCTCGGACTGATGACCCATTACACGCGCGTGCCTCTGCGCAATGGCCGTCCCAAGCGGCCCACGCCTGGCGTGCCGAGTTGGATGCTGGGGTCCCTGCTGGCGCTGTTCGCGCTGGTGGCGGTTGTCTCCGCGTTCCTGGTGTTCACCACCGTGCGCGACTTTGTGGCCGGCTGGCGGGTGACCAACCAGAACCCCGCCACCCCCCAGGCCGTGGCCGAAAGCACCAGCGCCATCACCGGCGAGGTCATCCCCCTGGCCACCCCCAAGCCCGGCGACACCCCCGTGCCCACCTCCAACGTGGGCGCCTGGACCGGCACCGACCGGGTGACCATCCTGGTCATGGGCATCGACCGGCGCGCCGGCGAAGACGAGAAGGGCTACCTCACCGACACCATGCTGCTGGTCACCATGGACCCGTCGGCGCACACGGCCGCCATGCTCTCCATCCCGCGCGACCTGTGGGTGACCATCCCCGGCGGCTACGGTGAAGACACCATCAACACCGCCAACCGCACCGGCGACTACTACGAGTACCCCGGCGGCGGCCCGGCCCTGGCCGTCAAGACCGTCGAGTACAACATCGGCGTCACGGTCAACTACTACGTCCGCCTCGACTTCACCGCCTTCGAGACCTTCCTCGACACCATCGGCGGCATCGACATCTTCAACGAGACCGAGATCGACGACCCCAACTACCCCAACGGCGCCTACGGCTTCGAGCCCTTCTTCCTGGCCGAAGGCCCGCACCACCTCAACGGCCACGACGCCCTGCGCTACGCCCGCACCCGCCACGGCACCAGCGACATCGACCGCGCCACGCGCCAGCAGCAGGTGGCCATGGCCGTGCGCGAGCGCGTGCTCAGCCTGGGCATGCTGCCCGGCCTCATCGCCGGTGCGCCCAATCTGATGCGCACGCTCAACGACAGCGTCTCCACCAACCTGAGCCTGGAGCAGATGATCTCGTTGGTCCTGCTGGCGCAGGACATCCCGCGCGAGAATATCCGCAACGCCGTCATCGACTTCAGATACGTGCTCGATTACCAGACGGAAGAGGGCCGACAGGTGCTCATGCCCCTGCGCGACAAGATCCGTGTGCTGCGCGACGAGCTGTTTGCCAGCACCTCGGCCATGGCCCCGGCCACCGCCGAGGATGAAAAGACCCTGATGCTGGCGGAAGCCGCCAACGTCCAGGTGCTCAACGGCGCCGGCATTCAAAACCTGGCCTGCCTGACCGAGGCCTACCTCGTCAAGCAGGGCGTCCTGGCCGATAAGTGCGACACCGCCGACCGCTCGGACTACACCAGCTCGGTCATCGTGGACTACACTGGCAAACCCTACACCGTGCGCTACCTGGCCAACCTCTTTGGGGTCTCCACCATCATCAGCGGCGCCAACCCCAACAGCCTGGTGGATGTCAAGGTCATCGTCGGGCAGGATTGGAAAGTACCCGTAGAGTAGTGGGTGATTGGGAATTGGGTAATGGCGCGAGTGAATTTGGCAAGGCCCCTCCGTGACGAGGGGCCTTTTTGTTGGCGGAGGCCGCCGTGGGGATGACCGGCAGACGAGCCCGGCGGCTGTGGCTGGCGCTGGTGGCGGTGGTGCTGGTGGTCTGCGGCGTGGCGGCCGGGCTGGGGGCCGCATGGCTGGGCCGCAGCCTCAACACGTTGGGGAGCCCCAACCCGAAGCCGGTGATTGTGCGAGCCGGCCTGGCCGGGCTCTCGTTCGAGGTCACCGACCGAACCTTCTGCAGCCCGCTGATGCCCGGCTGCACCGCCATGCCGCCCATTCAAGGCGGGCGCTATTTCACCGTGTGGGTAGTGGTGACGCCCGACCCTAACAACGGGATGACCATGGTGTCGCGGCGCCTGGTGATGCTCCGGATGCCGTGAAACCGGCGGCGCGGCCAGGTGATGGCTTAGACACAGCCGATGTTCGGCGCCGGCAGTCCTTGGAACTCCGGGTGCGCCTGGATGATCTGGACCATCTGCTTGAAGAACGTGCGCAGCGCCTCGGCTTCCGGGGGATTGGGCCGTACAATGTCGTCGATCCACGCGACCGTGTGCGCGACGGCGCCGCTGTGGACGGTCAGGCGGTACTGGTAGGACGGCATCACCTGGGCGATGATACCGTCCTCCGGCGTTGGCACCCTGTAGCGCTCGGGATAGCTCATAAAGTCAATGGCGAGCAGTCCCTGGTAAAGGGTCTCAAGCTCGGCGGTGGTCAGCGCCAGCGGGACCTCCGCCAAGAACTCACCCGGCACCCGGCGCTGCAAGGTCCCGGTTTCGGTGTCCAGCACGTGGAAATAGCAGACCCCGTATTCGAACTTCAGCTCAAAGCCGGCCTCGCGCTCGGCGGGCAGGGTGGGGCGC
>CAYUYN010000259.1:2895-5930 GCA_964449185.1 uncultured Anaerolineales bacterium
GGGTGATGACTTCGCGCAGGCCGCGCCCGACGTGAACGCGGTGTGGAACGCGGTGAGCGCGTCGCTGACGTTTTTTGAGTAGGTTTTGTCTGAGAAACAAAAGACGCCCCCGGCTCTACCAGAGCCGGGGGCGTCTTCTTTAGTTACCGAGCGCCAATGACACTATTCGACCGTCTGCAGATACGCGATCAAGTCCGCCATGTTCTGGCTCGTCAGCTTCGCGCCGTAGTCGTGCGGCATGATGGACGTGCCGGCCGCGGCGTAGGCTGGATTGCCCGGGACGATATAGGCATCCGGCGCCACGATCGATTCGAACAGGTACTGGCCGCCGCTGGTGGCCGCGCCGGTGTAGTCAGCCTGCGCAAGGCGCAGCTCGGCGCGGGTGCCCACGCCCTCACCGTTCGGGTCGGCGCTGGCCAGCCAGGCCGGGCCGGTGGGGCTGGCCACGTGGCAGGCCGTGCAGACCTGGGCGGCCGCGAGGGCGCGGCCGGCTTCCGCATCGCCCGCGGGCAGTTCGATGTTGATGTCGGTGCCGACGCCTTCGACCGCCGCCGTGGGCTCGGCGGTCCCGCCCGCGTAGGCCCGGCCCCAGTTCACCACAAAGGCCACCAGCGCGTCCACCTGGTCGGTGCGCAGCGGGCCGCCATAGGTCTGGCCCCAGGTGGGCATGGGCTCCAAGAAGTTCTGCGCCTTGGCCCACTCGGACATGCGCGGGCGCCCGCCGGCGACGGTCAGGCGGACGAAGTTGTCCACCGTGCCGCCGAAGCCGGCCTCCTTCAGGCGGGTGCCATTGAACAACTCGGGTACGTTCAAGGCCGGGCCCTTGATCGGCACGCCCTGGCCACGTAGGCCGTGACAGCTGGAGCAGCTGTTCTCAAAGAGCGCCGCGCCAGTCTCCACTTGCCGCGCGGAGTAGGCGACGGCGAAGTTGGCCATGCGGTCTTGTTCGGTTACGGCCACGTAGCCCAACACCAGCATGGTGATGAGCAGGCTGAGTGTGCCGACGATAACTCGCCACGTCATAGGACGCTTCTCCTAGGGCTTCTGCCAGTAGTTGGCGGTGCGGTGGAAGTAGGCGACCTGGCAGAACTCCTTGTCCTGTCCAATCGCGCAAGTTTCCGGCGGGCCGCCCTCCCAGATGACACGGAAGGTAATGCGCCGCAAGTCGGTCTGCCAATCTTCGACGATCATGTAGCCAACCGGGTCAGCCAGGCAGTTGCCGACCGCGCGGCACTTGGCCCCGTGCTCAGCCAGCTCCAGGCCCTCGTTGTACTCTTTCAGCAGGGCCTGCAGGGTTGGGTTGGGCGCGGCCGCGTACTCGGAGGCCACGTAAGTGCCGGGCGCCAGCGCGGTCCAATCGGCCTCGCGCAGCGGGCCGGGGTGGGTCTGCGGCAGCAATTCGGCCACCACTTCCTGGTCGGCCGAAGACGAAACGGCGTACCAGGGCGTGCCCATGAAGGAGAGAACGGCCATCACGCCGACGACCAACAGGCCGGCCGTCAGGCCCACGCGCCGGTCGCCATAGCGGCGGCTGGGGCCGACTTCCATGTACGGCAGCACGATGAGCACGTTGGTGATGATGCCCGGGACGACGATGCCCCAGAAGAACTTGTCGCCGATCTTGAGCATGCCCTGCAGCCACAGGAAGTACCAGGGCGCCGTGGTATGCAGGGGGGTGATCAGCGGGTCGGCGTGCGGCTCGAGCGGCGCGTGGAAGGAAAACACCGCCCAGGCGATGGTGATGGCGGTCAGCAGCGCGACGTACAGCAGCTCGCGGGTGAGCACGTCGGGCATGAAGTAGGTGCGCTGGTCGGTCGGCACGCGCTTGGCGGTGTCTTCGCCGATAGGCTCGGACTCGGGCGGCAGGCTGTGGCCGTGCAGCACCACCTTGTAGTAGTGTACGCCCAGGAAGATGATGCCCACGAGGGGCAGCAGCAGCACGTGGGCCAGGTACCAGCGCAGCAGGCCGCCTTCGTTGAACTGCGGGCCGCCGCGCACGATCAGGTTGGCCACATCGCCCACGGCCGGCGGCGGGAGCGCTTCGATCATGGAGGCGCCGATGGTCACCGCCCACAGCGACAACTGGTCCCACGGCAGCAGATAGCCCGAGAAGGACAGGAAGGCCGTCACCATCAGCAGAATCACGCCCGTCACCCAGGTGAACTGGCGCGGCTTCTTATAGTTGCCGGTAATAAAAGTCCGCACCATGTGCAGCAGCACCACGATCACCATCAGCTCGGCGCCCAGCTTGTGGGTATCGCGCATCAGGCGGCCGAAGGGCACATTGCTGAGGATGTCCAGCATGTTTTCGTAGGCCACCAGCGGCGAGGGGGTGTAGAAGATCATCAGGAACAGGCCGGTGATGATCTCGAAAGCGAAGAAGTAGGTGGACAGCCAGCCCAGCCGGAACGAGGGATACAGCCCCGTGACCAAGTTGTGGTAGTAGGTGGGCCGCATGTGGAACCAGAAGCCATCGGCGTGCGGCTTGAGGCGCGGGTTGGGGCGCGGGGCCGGGTCGCCCCGCAGCACACCGCGAATGTCGCCGATGTCCAGGCCGGCAGTGAAGCGCTCGACGGCCTCGTTGGTCTTGAACAGCAGGGCCGGGACAAAGCCCTTTTTCTTAATGTCCTCAAGAATGGGCAGGTGCGGTTTGAAGACAGCCATGGGTTGCTCCTATTTGCCGCCGCCGGGCTTCGAGTTGGGGGCGCCGGTAATGCGCTTACCGGTATTGATGCGCAGGCGGGTCGCGCCGGTCACGTCCACGGCGCCGCCCTCGGACGAGGTCTCGCTGAGCACCGTGCCGTTGGCGTCCATCGCCTGGAGAATGAAGACGTCCAGGTTGCGCCGGGCGGGACCGTCGATACGCACGCCGGTGGGCAGGTACTTGGACCCGTGGCACGGGCACTCAAAGCGGTCCTCGGTGGGCACCCACTTGTACAGGCAGCCCAGGTGCACGCAGATCTTATACAGGGCTTTTACGCCCGGGTGCTGGGGGTAGTCATCCTGGGTGGCGGGGTGCTCGGTGTACTGGCGCT
>CAYUYN010000260.1:0-5927 GCA_964449185.1 uncultured Anaerolineales bacterium
GTGACTTCCCCAGCCCCGCGCGCGCCGTCATCATCGGCGCCGGCATCGTCGGCAACAGCATGGCCTATCACCTGGCCCGGCTGGGCTGGCGCGACCTGGTCCTGCTGGATAAGGGCCCCCTGCCCAACCCCGGCGGCTCCACCGGCCACGCCTCCAACTTCATCTTCCTGGTCGACCACTCCAAGGAGATGTACAAGTTCACCATGGACAGCGTGGCGCAGTACAAGGAGCTGGGCGTGTTCACCGAGAGCGGCGGCATCGAGGTGGCCCGCACCGAGGAGCGCATGGAAGAGCTCAAGCGCCGGCTGGCCTCGGGCCACGCCTGGGGCGTGGACGCCGAGCTGATTGCGCCCGCGCGCGTGAAGGAGCTGGTGCCCTACCTGGACGAACGCGTCATCAAGGGCGGCTTCTACACCCCCGGCATCGGCGTGGTCGACTCGCTGCGCGGCGGCACCCTCATGCGCGAGCGCGCCCAGGCCATGGGCGCCCTGAGCGTCTTCGCCAGCACCGAGATCCGCGGGCTGGACGTGGCCAACGGCCGCATTCAGGCGGTGCGCACCGACAAGGGCACCCTCGAAGCGGAGGTGGTCGTCATCTGCTGCGGCCTGTGGAGCCCGCGCATCGCCCGCATGGCCGGCGCCACCATCCCGCTGACCCCGGCCGTCCACCAGATGATCAGCGTTGGCCCGGTGCCGCTCTTTGCCGGCACCGTCGGCGAGATCAAATTCCCCATCGTCCGCGACATGGACACCAACATGTACGAGCGCCAGCATGGCGGCGACATGGAGGTAGGCTCCTACGCCCACCGCGCCATCCTGATGGACCCGGATGACGTGCCGTCCATCGAGGCCGCGGCGCTGTCGCCGACGGAGCTGCCCTTCACCAAGGAAGACTTCGACCCGCAGATGGAGCAGGCCCTGGAGCTGATGCCCGACATCCTGGGCGACGAGCGCGTGGGCGTGCGCTATGCCATCAACGGCCTGCTGTCGCTCACCCCCGATGGCTTTCCGTGCCTGGGCGAGACGCCGGAGGTCAAGGGCCTGTGGTCGGTGGCGGCCGTGTGGATCAAGGAAGCGCCGGGCATCGCCCGCACCGTGGCCGAGTGGATGACCCACGGCGGCCCCGAGATCGACCCGACCGGCTCCGACATCGCCCGCTTTTACGACCACCAGCGCACCGACCTGCACGTTAAGTCGCGCTCGTTCGAGGGCTACAACAAGACCTACGGCATCGTCCACCCGCGCGAGCAGTGGGCCACCAACCGCAACGCGCGCCTGAGCCCATTCTTTACCCGCGAGCAGGCCCTGGGCGCCGTGTTCTTCGAGACGGCCGGCTGGGAGCGCCCCAACTGGTACGAGTCGAACCGTCCCCTGCTGGACGTCTACGGCGATAAGGTGAGCCACCGCCAGGCCGAGTGGGACAGCCGCTGGTGGTCGCCCATCATCAATGCCGAGCACCTGGCCATGCGCGAGCGCGTGGGCCTGGTGGACCTGAGCGCCTTCGCCGTCTTCGACGTGACCGGCCCGGGCGCCCTGGACTACATGCAGCAGATGGCCGTCAGCCAGATGGACGTGCCCGTGGGCCGGGTGGTCTACACGCCCCTGCTCAACGCCCACGGCGGCATCAAGGCCGACCTGACCATCATGCGGCTGGGCGCTCGGCACTACCGCATCGTCACCGGCGGCTTTGACGGCATGATCGACAAGAAGTGGTTTACCGACCACTTGCCCGCCGATGGCTCGGCCTCGCTGGCCGACCAGACCTCCGGCTGGGCCACCCTGGGCGTGTGGGGCCCGCGCGCGCGCGACCTGGTGCGGTCGGTGACCAAGGACGATATGTCACACGCCGCCTTCCCCTACGCCACCTGCCGCTGGATCACCATCGGCGCCGTGCGCGTGCTGGCCTCGCGCATCTCCTACGTGGGCGAGCTGGGCTGGGAGCTGTATGTGCCCTTCGAGCAGGGCGCGCGGCTGTGGGACAGCCTCTGGGAGGCCGGCCAGCCGCTGGGCGTGGCGCCGGTGGGCATCGGGGTGTATGCCACCACCGCCCGCCTGGAGAAGAGCTACCGCGCCTATGGCGCCGAGCTGGAGCAGGAGTACAACCTGGTGGAGTCCGGCCAGGCGCGGCCGACGGTCAAGAAGCAGGCCTTTATCGGCCGCGAGGCGTATATGCAGCAGCGCGAAGCGGGCCCGGCCGCCATCCTGTGCACGCTGACGGTGGACGACAACACCTCGTCCAGCGGCATCAAGCGCTACATGCAGGGCCGCGAGCCCATCACCACCCGCGACGGCCAGCCGCTGACCGACGCGCATGGCCGCCGCTCGTACGTCACCAGCGCCGGCTCGGGCCCGTCGGTGGGCAAGACCATCCTGATGAGCTACCTGCCGCCCGAGTACGCGGTGAACGGCACGCCATTGGCCGTCGAGTACTTCGGCGAGCGCTACCCGGTGACGGTGGCCGCGGCCGGCAACGTGGCCGTGTTTGATCCGGAGAACACGCGGCTGAAGGCATGAACATACTCATTTGCATCAAGCGCGTCCCCGCCACCAGCAGCAAGATCACGCTGACGCCGGACGCCCAGGCCATCGACGTGCGCTACCTGGGCTTCACCATCAGCCCGCACGAGGAGTGCGCGGTGGAGGAGGCCGTGCGCCTCATCGAAGCGCATGGCGGCGCCAGCACCGTGCTGACGCTCGGCACCGACGCCTCCAGCGAGCAATTGCGCGACGCCATGTCGATCGGCGTGGATAACGCCATCCTGCTGGAGACCGACGGCCGCGAATGGGACCCGGCGGCCACGGCGGCCGCCATTGTGGCCGTGGTGCAGGCGCGCCAGGCCGCGGGCAGTCCCTTCGACCTGCTGCTGCTGGGCAATGAGGCCGCCGACAGCGGCGACTACCAGGTGGGGGTGCGCGTGGCGCACGCGCTGGACTGGCCCTGCGTCACCGGCCTCAAGGAGCTCAAGATCGCCAATGGCCAGGCCCTGGCCACGCGCGAGGCCAGCGGGGGCCGCGAAACCCTGGCCGTCAGCCTGCCGGCCGTGCTGACCGTGAAAGAGGGCCTCAACCTGCCACGCTATCCCTCCCTGCCCGGCCGCCTGAAGGCCAAGAAGAAGCCGCTGGAACGGATCACACCGCGGTGGCATGAGCCGGGCCTGGCCAAGCTGCGGCTGAAGCTGCCCAGCGAGAAAGAGCACCAGGTGGAGATCCTGGGCCGCGGCGCCGAGGCCGCGCCCAAGGCAGTGGAGCTGCTGCAAAAGCTGGGGGTGATCCCGCGATGATCCTGACCCTGATCGAACACGATCGCGGCAAGCTCAATGAGCTGTCGCTGGAAGCGCTGACGTTCGGCCACCGGCTGGCTCGGCAACTGGGCCAGCCCCTGGAGGCCGTGCTCATCGGCGCCGAGGCCCAAGCCCTGGCCGAGCGCCTGGGGGCCTACGGCGCGAGCATCGTCCACCTGGCCGTGCACGACCGCCTGACCGACTACGCGCCCGAGGCCTGGGCACAGAGCGTGGTGGGCCTGATGGAAAGCCTGAGCCCCACCGCCGTGCTGGCCGCCGGCAGTGACCGCGGCGCTGAGCTAATGGCCCACGTGGCCGCCCGCGCCGGTCTGCCCCTGGCCGCCAACGTCACCGAGGTAGTGCCCGGCGAGCCTTACACGGTCACCCGGCTGCGCTGGGGCGGCAGCCTGCTGGAGGACGCCCACCTGCATGGCCGCATCAAGCTGTTCACCGTCGCGCCGCACGCGCTGTTCGGCGAGCCCGTGCCCGGCGCCGGCCCGGCCGCGGTGCAGACCTTCACCCCCGCCCTGGCGGACAAAGACTTTCGCGTGCGCGTCACCGGCCGCATCGAGGCCGATGCCAGCAAGGTCTCGCTGGCCGAGGCGCCGGTGGTCATCGGCGGCGGGCGCGGCGTGGGCAGCGCCGAGGGCTTTGCCGTCCTGGAGGAGCTGGCCCGCCTGCTCAGCGGCGCGGTGGGCTGCTCGCGCGCCGTCACCAGCCTGGGCTGGCGCCCGCACCTGGACCAGATCGGCCAGACCGGCACCCGCATCGCCCCCGAGATTTACATCGCCTGCGGGGTCAGCGGCGCCATCCAGCACATGGTCGGCTGCAAGGCCGCCAAACACCTGCTGGCCATCAATACCGATCCCGACGCGCCGATCGTGGCGAAAGCGGACTATGCCATCATCGGGGATCTGCACGCGGTGGTGCCGGCATTGAGTGAGGCGGTGCGGAAGGCGAAGGGGTTGTAAGCGCGGAAGCGCTCAAAGCCGCACGGCATTCGGTACAGGTCGCGCTGAACGTTGAGCAAGGGGACGCCGCCGAGCTGCATGCGCGCGGGTCAGGCCCCTAGCCCCAGAGCTGCGGCTTGGTCGCCATCAACAGCTCGATGATCACGACGATCACGGCCAGCGCGATGCCCAGCATGGTCCCGCGCCGCGCCAACCGTCACCCGCTCACCCTATTACCCAATACGCAATACGCACCAAGCCTCACTCCCCCACAATAAACCCATACGCCTCCATCACCGCCTGTCCGTCTGGCGACAGCACCAACGCGACAAAGGCCTGCGCCACCTCGGCTTGGGCGCTGTCGCTCAGGGGCGCCAGCGGATACGTGGCCAGGGTGTTGAGCGCAGCGGGGATGTCCAGCACGCTCACATCGGCCGCGCCCTCGCCGGTGATGTCGCTGGCGTACACAATGCCGGCATCGGCCTCGCCCAGCGCCACCTTGGTGAACACCGTGCGCACGTTCTCTTCATAGGACACCACGTTGGCCAGCACGTCGTCCTTGAAGCCCACGCCAAAGCCGGGGTCCTGCGCCGCCTTATCCAGGAAGTCCAGCGCATACTGGCCCACGGGCACCTCGGCCGCCGCCAGCACCAGCTTGAGGCCCGGCCGGGCCAGGTCGGCCAGGGCCGCCGCGCCGCCGGGGTTATCGGCCGGGAGGATGACCACCAGACGGTTGCGGGCGAATATCAGCGGGCTGCCGGCGGCGATGCGGCCGCCCGCGATGGCGGCGTCCATCTGCTTGGTATTGGCGCTGGCGAATACGTCCGCCGGCCCGCCCTGGTTGATCTGCTCGGCCAGCGCGTTGGAAGCGCCGAAGTTAAACACCACGGTCACGTTCGAATTGGCCGCCTCAAACTGCCGGCCCAGCTCAGTGAACGCCTCCGTCAGCGAGGACGCGGCAAACACGGTGAGGGTCTTGGGCGGGGCCGGCGCAGGACGGCACGCTGCCAAAAGCAAAAAGACCAGCAAAAGGGACCAGGCACGGTGGAGGCGCATGCTCAGCTCTTTGGAGGGGCGCTCAAAAACCGGGCGCGGAGGCGGGTGGGTGAGGAATGGCGCAGACGTCCAGCCAGGCCAGCATGGACTGGGTCTGGCCGATGCGGAACTGGCAAACGCGGGCGGCATAACTGTCCGGGGCCAGGCCGGCGGCCAGCGCCTGCTGCGCGGCCAGCCAATCCTGCAGGGCTAAACGCTGACTTTCCACCAGCCGCTCGGTCAGCGGGGGCTCCTCGCGCTCGGCCAGGTAAAGTTTCACCAGGAAATCCATGCGGAACTCGCGGCCACGCGCCACCGGGCTCTGCGCCCAATCCAGGAACGCCGAGCGGCCCGAGCGCGTCAGCCGGAAGAGCTTGCGGGCGGGCCGCGCCGGCTGCGCCTGCTGCCGGCTGGTCAAGTAGCCCTCAGCTTCCAGGCGGGCCAGCAGGCCGTACAGGTGCGCCTGCTTCAGGCGCCACACCTGCCCCAAGCCGGCCGGGTCCGCGAGGCGCCGGTGCAGTTCATAGCCATGCAGCGGCCCCTGGCGTAGAAAGCCGAGAAGGGCGTGTTCGACCGTCAGGGGAAGGCGGGTGAGGGGACTCATGGTTACTCAGTGTATGAGTAAGCAGAGAGAAAGTCAAAGAGGTGTGGGGGTGTGGGGG
>CAYUYN010000261.1:0-5919 GCA_964449185.1 uncultured Anaerolineales bacterium
GATGACGCATCAGCAGCCATGCTGACCGAGACCGTGCGCCGGCCCTGGTCCACCACGATCCCGGTGACCTGAGGATAGATGCCCCTGGCTGCCAGATAGTTGGAGTTCATGGCCGCATACGAACCAGCCACGGAGAAAGCCGAAGACGTCAGCTCGATGCGGCCGGTATCACGGTATAGTTCCAGGTTCACCTCCTGCGCCACGGCGAGGGCGGCGGCGTCGGCGGCTTTTTGCACCTCGGCCCGGGCGTAGAAGTAGCGGCCCAGGCCGATGCTCAAAGCGGCCAGCGGCACCAGGCAGAAGGTTAGAAAGCCGGTCCACCACAGGGTCGAGTAGGCCCGCCGGTCGCGGCGCAGCATGGCCTACCACCCTTCCGCACGGAAAGTGGCCTCGGCCGAGACCACGATCGGCCCGCCGAAGCCACCCCCATTGAGCGCCATGAGCGGTCCCATCAAGTTGGGCACTTCGCCCGTGACGCGGATCCGCAGGACGCTCCCCACCGAGCCGCCCGGCGCTAGTATCTGGACGCTGGCGTTGCGCACTAGGCTGCTCGAGACCGCACTGCTGGCAGCGGAGTAGGCCGCGCATGATCGGCAGTCCTGCGCCACCGCGCCCATGCGCGCGCCATAGGCGGCCGCGTTCTGCACCGCTTGCCGGGCGTAGACGGCGAAGCCAAGGTTCACAAGCGCCACCAGGATCAGCAACATCACCGGCAGCGTCGCCGCGGCTTCGATTACTTCCAGGGCACGCCGGTTCTTGGTCAGCATGGCCGCCCTGCCCTTCTAGCCGATCGCTGCGGCTACAGTCTGGATCCAGCTGACGATCTGCGCGCCCAGCACGCGGTACGCCAGTACGGCGACGATGATGAGCACCACGCCGATGCCGATCCATTCGATGGTTTCCAGGGCCTTGCGAGAACGAGTAAACATGATCTGAGTTCCTTTCATAGGTAGAGTTTGGTCGCATTTGGAATGGACTTTGCCACGAACTACTCAAACTTCGATAAAGCCAGCGTACTTATTCGTGGCCGGGATTCTTGGTGATTTTCTCGATAGTGCCTCCTTTCAGTTCGGAAAATGAGAACGGGCCAACCCGCACGCCCGTGTGGCGCTCGCAGGTTGGCCCGGTAACCGGCCGGTCGATTTTGTTGGACGCCTCGCTCCGTCAGCTTGGCGCAGCGCTCCCGTGGGAAGCGCGCCGGCGCTCCATGACTTGACGGAATTTGTCACGCTCAGTCGCGTCCAGGGCCAGCACGTCGCCCCAGTGCGCTGGCACCGGGGCCGTGTGGCCACGCTGGCGTTCTGGCCTCGCCAGGTGCTTCCAGCGGCCGGCACTATCGTACTGTACCAACCTTCGAAACTGCACCTCACCATCGTGCAGACGTTCACCCACCTCGACCAACTCGAAGACGCGTCGTTGCCCATCGTGGTCGAAACCAATCTGCAGCAGCCAATCGACCGCGCTGGCGAACATCTTGCGCGCGGCCCGCTCGCGGGTGCTAGTGTCGGCCTCCAGCAAGAGCGCCAGGCGCTCCACCGCGAGCTCAGGACTCTCCGCGTGGAAGGTGGACATACCTGGATGATCCGACATCATTGCCCGAAACAACGCCTGGGCGGCCAGACCGTCGCGCACCTCGCCCACCACCAGGTAATCCGGCGCCAGGCGCATGGCGTCATCCACGCCGTCGCGCAGCAGGTAGGGCTTCAACTCGCTGGCAGCGCCGGCGGGCCGCGCTTCGAGCGTGACCACATGTGGGTTGTCAATCCAGATCTCCTGCGGGTCCTCAATCGTCACAATCCGGTACTTCACCGGCAGGAAGTTGCACAGCATCGAAAGCAGCGTCGTCTTGCCCGAGGCCGTGCCACCGCAGATGAAGCCGCGCCGGTTGCCGCGCACGAGTTGCGCCAACAGGTCCAAGGTCGGCTCGTCGAACATGCCCCACGCCAGCAGTTGCTCGGGCCGGACCGGTGTTGGCTCGTACAGGCGGATGTTCACCGACGGATAGCCGAGCCCAGGTGCGATGACGCTGTGGATGTACTTGATCCGGCCGCCACCTGGGTTGTGATGCGTGCGCGGGAGCTTGGCATTGACGGATGGGTTGGCCTCGCTGGCAGCTTTGAGCTGCGCGCCCAGCAGATTGGCGAAGACCGTGTCCACTTCCACGAGATCTGGATAGAGGTCAACCGGCTCGAACTCCCGCACCCCTTTACGTTTGAGCCAGATCGTCCCGTACGGGTCAATAGCAATCTCGATCACATCGCCGCGCGCCGGCGGCAGCAGCAGGTCCAGGAAGCCCAGGCCCAGCACGCGCCGCGCGATCTCCGCCGCAAGCTGTTGCTCCTCGCTGTAGTCCACGCCTGACAGGCCGCGCCGGCGGATCGCCTGGCCCGTAAGCTGCCCGATCCGAATTTCGGCCCGCTGGCGGTCCTCATCGCTGGGCGCGCGCAGCATCTCTACCGGAAACTCGCGATCCGTTCGTAGGCCAGCCGCCACTTCGGCAATAATCTCGGTCCGAGCCTTCGCGTCCAACCTGGGTTGCGGACCTCCGGTGAGCAGTTCGAGCACGCTGGCCGGTTGAGCACTCCCGTTTCCTTGCATCAAGTGTCCTGATTTTGACATCGCCCTATCCAATCGCTATACTGTGAATGCCTCGGAGTAAGACCGGGGTGGCCGCGTGGCCCCCCTCCGCGCGGCCTCACTTGTCTACCACTACCCTGACCGACCCAAGCTCCACGCAACGTACAGCAGCGCGGCCAGGCAAATCACTGGCAGACCCGGCACCGGATTACGGCTGAAGACCATTGGCCGAGCTCTCCGCAACCATCGCATCACACGCATACAGACGGCGACACCCACATGCGCCGTGCCAAGCACCGCCAGGAATCGGATATCCGGCCAGAGTATTGCCAGGGTGATTGCCACCACGGCATCGGCCCCCGCCCACCACCCCAACTCATAGGCAAGCCAAAAGCCCAATACCGCGATGGCCCCAGGGGCAGCCTCGCCGCTCGTTAGCGCCAGGACGGAGGCCAAAGGTAGCGCCACAATGAAGAGCCCGCGCTGCAGACGTGCATCGCGAATTGCATGACGCTCGCTGGCCGCAACTGCAAGTCCTGCAACAGCACCCAACTGCCACGCCCCAGCTGAAAATGCATGAACCACGGCGGCCAGGCACGGCCCCGCTACGCAGGCCATGTGCGGCACCTCCTTGCGCCGCAGGTCGTACAGCGCCAGCGGTGCGAGCCAGATCAGAACAGCCAGCTCCGGCCAATGCGCTTGGACCACTCCAACACGGAGCATGATGGCAGCACCGAGCGCCCCGACGCCCACCAACCAGGCTAATGCCACCATTTGGCCTGAGCCAAATACATCTCGAAGAGCCACAGTCATCAGTCGTTACTCCATGCCAACCGGCAAGTCTGTGGCCGGCGGCGTGGCTAAGGCGAACGGCGTAGTTTCATCGACGCTTTGATGACCGCTGGATACAGTCACAACCGGTGTGCGCTGGCTCGGTGCAAGGCGGATTTCGACGGAGCCGCCGTGTACCACGATGCTCATGCCATCGGAAACAAGCTCAATGATGACCAGGGCCGGTGTGCTCACAGGCAGCGCGGGCATCGAGGCTTCAGGCGCTTGTTCCGTGTCGCCAGCGCCCGGCGCGGCCGGGGCCAACAGGAGGGTGGTCAACACCGCAACCCCCAGGACGCCGGCATAGCGCAAGCCCATCGCCAGGGTCGACTGGCTGGGCCTCGCATAGCCCAACACACTCAGCGCTCGGTTTTGCATACTTCTGCGCGCAATCCACCAGCGCCAGGCGAGCGCCAAACCTGCACAAGCGGCTATCCCCGCCAACCACAGCCCGACCTCGCCCTTCGCCGATAAGAGCAACTCAAGATTTGTCATGCGCCTGCCCGATGTTGCTTTGACGTTTACACGACAACGCGCTCATGTCGCCCCTGCCAATCCCAGCCGGCTGAAGCGCTGCAGTATTTCAGCATCGCTCGGCTCCGCCGCGCTCACCCGCAGTGGTCGAGCCAGCATCGGCTCCATGTCGCTCACCCGCTCGCTCCAGCCCAGCTTTACGACGGCCTGGGCCACTGGGATGCGCGAGATCCAGCGCTTGTACTCCTCGTCGTGCACGCCGCGCTCCGAGCGCGCCAGGTGACCCACTGCCAGGTCGCGGTCCTTCAGGTTCTTCATCTGCCCAAAGAATGCGTTGTTACACGACGACAGGATACCGGGCGGCAGTTCAGAGAGTGTCTGCACAAGGGGGTGCAGAAAAATCTTGTACTTTCGCCCGTCGCGCCACATGGCTTGCCAGAGCTGCGTGACTGAAGCGGCACTGGAGGTGCCCACGTCGTCACCGGTCGTCTGCACGGCCCCATTCAAGATCTTGTTGGCCTCTTCCCAGAAGATGTCCATCTGCCGGTTGAACCCGCCAATGCTCTCGCGCCGGCGAATTACCGAGTCGTTGTACAGGTGCCAGGCGACCAGCGACAGGATGACGGCCTTGCTGTAGTCGTCCATCTCGGCCCCTCCCTCCAAGATGCATAACCCCCAGCGGTCGGCTGGGTTCGGTTCCGACCCGAGCAGCCCCAGGTCTTCCACCGCAATCGAACCTTCGCCCCCGCCATACATCAGCGCCAACTCTCCCTGCGTAAACGGCTCAACCCGCAATAACACGCCCTCGAGTGACTGGCGCGATGACAGGTCGCGCACGCGCTCCAGGTAGCCCTTCAGTATGTCGTAAAGCTTGCTGACATCCACCTGTTTCGAGCGGTGCACCGCCAGCGCCTGCCGCTCGAAGGGCTGCAGATCCAGCAGGCTTATGCCAGCCGGCAGCGGCCCCGCCGGTAGCCCGCGCTCCAGGCGTGCTCGGGCCAACACCTGCGCCTCGCCCGGCCGCACCGTGTTCCAACTCGCGTCGGCCAGCACCTTGGGATCCGAGGTCAGAACGCCGTAGCGCTCATAGAGCTCGCGCATGGCGCGCCTGATGAAGCCGAGTTGCCGCGGTCCCATCCGTCCGGCATTGGCCAGCAGTTCGGCCGTCGCCAGCAACTGCCGGTCCGGTTGCATGCGCCGGCCAACCTGAAGGAAGTTCCACCGGAAGGGGCGCACTGCGCCGGGAAACAACTGGTAGAGATCTACCCGCTCGCGCGACAGCGGCCCATTGGCCAGCCTCCGCCAGCCAGCCCCAAAGTCCAGCACAACTGCTCGGTGATGCCACTGGCTGACCACCTCAACCGCCAATCGCTCGGCTGCGATCGTCTTGCCAAAGCCGGTGTCCGCAGCGAACACCGTGTGGAAGTGCCGGTCTTCGGCGAGTGCCAGCCGCGCCCGGGTCAGTTCGCCCCGTTCAGTCGAATACAGGTGGCCCAGCACGGCCTCACCAGGCATGTCCGGCATAAAGGCGAAGGGCGGTGTCCGTTCCTGGATAGTGAGCGCTGTGCCTTCCTCGAATAACCCTGGCGCGGCGTAAGCCGCCTGTTGGGTAAGCGTAATGAACGACGAATAGGCGTAGCCGTTCAAATAGCCCAGTGTCTCAGTCAGCGTTGAGGGCGTGAGGCACCGGGCATGCAAGCGCAGGTGTTCGGCCTCCGCTTCGGTCTCGGGCCGGCGCACCTGCAGATGCGTCACCACGCCCTGCGAACCGCCAAACGCCTGCACCGCCGCTGCTTCGGCCACGCGCCGCCCGTTCTCGGTTCGGGTCAGGATATAGACGTCCGAGTACAAGCCGCCCTCTTCCGAGGCTTCTTTCAGCAGGTTCAACTGCTGTTCGAGCAGCATGGCCAGGGCCACGGCTGCCTCGTCCTTCCAGGCGAACGACTTGGAGACCGATACTGACGGGGCGACGCCTGCGACCAGCCCCTGCGTCTGGGCCGCGCCCAGCATCTGCCCCTGCGACACGCCCTGGCCGCG
>CAYUYN010000262.1:0-5899 GCA_964449185.1 uncultured Anaerolineales bacterium
GCCAGGCCGAACGCGCGCGCCAGGCCGAGCGCGAAAACCGCGCCGCCGAGCAGCGCGCCCGCCAGGCGGCCGAGGAGCAGTTCCCCCGCCTCCGGCGCGTAGGCGGCGGCGATGAGCTGGTGGTGAATTTTGGGGCGGGCGTGTGGACGACGCTCTCGCGCGTGCCGGCCGGCCCGTTCCTGATGGGCTCGCAGCCGGCCCAAGACCCCGACGCGGGCCGCGCCGAGCAGCCGCAGCACCGGGTGACGCTGTCGGACTTCTACATCAGCCGCTTCCCGGTGACCAACGCTCAGTTCCAGGCCTTCTGCAAGGCCGCCAATTACGCGCTGCCGTTCGCCCTGCCCCGCGACCACGAGAACCACCCGGTGGTCAACGTGGCCTGGGACGACGCCGTGGCCTTCTGCCGCTGGCTGACGCGCGCCACCAACCGCACCTTCCGGCTGCCGACCGAAGCCGAGTGGGAAAAGGCCGCCCGCGGCACGGACGGACGGCTGTACCCCTGGGGTAACACCTGGGACCCCGCCTGCCTCAACTGCCTGCCCACCCCGGCCGCCACGCCCGGCGCCACCACCCCAGTCGGCCGCTATTCACCCTCGGGCGATAGCCCCTACGGCGCGGCCGATATGAGCGGCAACGTGTGGGAGTGGTGCAGCGATTGGTTTGACGCGCAGACCTACGCCCGGCGGCAAAACCTGCCCGTGCGCGACCCGCAGGGCCCGGCCACGGGCCCCGGCTACGTGGCCCGCGGCGGCGCGTTCAACTCGTCGGCCAAGCCGGTCCGCTGCGCGCATCGCAACTGGTATTACCCCGACGACCGCCGGCCCGATTTAGGGTTTCGGTTTGTGGTGATGCCGTTTTAGCCGCCTGCCCGCCCTCCCCTCCCGCCAATACCGCAGCAGCGCCCCGCCATCCTTCACGCCGTCGCCGCCCGGGACCGTGATCGGCACCAGGGCGCCCAGGCCAAGCACAAAGAGGTTAGCGACAGCGCCAAAGGCCAACAGGCCGAGGCCCACGTGCCAGGCCAGGGCCGCGCGTGTGAAGGTGACGTTGAGACCGAAGATACTCATAGAACCTCCCCCTGCACAAGAGGCTCCGTGGGGTTCGCCGGGCGCGAGCTTCGCTCGCGCCCGGCGAACCCCACGAATTTTTTAGCGACAGCGCTAGAACAACCCCTTCACCTTCCCCGTCGCCAAATCCAAATCCACATCAAAGAACACCGGCCGCGTCGGCAGGCCGGGCATGGTGCGCATGGAGCCCACCAGCGGGTACAGAAAGCCCGCGCCGACCGAGGCGCGCAGATCGCGGATGGGGATGCGGAAGCCGGTCGGCGCGCCCTTGATGTTGCCGTCGGCGGTGAAGGACAGGTGGGTCTTGGCCATGCAGATCGGCAGTTGGTCAAAACCCAGCCGGGTATACAGCTCCACCTTGGCCTCGGCCTCGGGCGTGTAGTCCACGCCGTCGGCGCCGTAGAAGCACGCCAGCGCCTCGATCTTTTCCTTAATGGTGCAGTCCAATGGGTACAGGAACTGGAACTGCTTGCGCTTCTTCGTCGCCTCCATCACAGCGCGGCCCAAGTCCACCGTGCCCTTGCCCCCGTGCATCCAGTGGGTGCATTTGTACGCGCCCTCGGCGCCGGCCGCCAGCGCGTACTGCTTCACCAGCTCGATCTCCGCCTCGGTGTCGGTCGCAAAGGAGTTCACCGCCACCACCACCGGCACGCCATAGCGCTTGACGTTCTGGATGTGGCGCTGCATGTTGGGCATGCCGGCCTCCAGCAGGGCCAGGTTCTCCTCGGTGTAGGCGCGGTCCAGCGGCTTGCCCGCCACCACCTTGGGGCCGCCGCCGTGCATCTTCAGCGCGCGGATGGTGGCCACCAGCACCACCGCATCGGGCGTCAGGCCCGAGTAGCGGCACTTGATGTCCATAAACTTTTCCATGCCGATGTCCGCGCCAAAGCCCGACTCGGTCACCACGTAGTCGGCCAGCTTGAGCGCGATCTGGTCGGCCACGATGGACGAGTTGCCGTGGGCGATGTTGGCGAACGGCCCGGCGTGCACAAACGCCGGCGTGCCCTCCAGGGTCTGCATCAGGTTGGGCATGATGGCGTCCTTCATCAGGACGGTCAGCGCGCCGGCCACGCCCAGGTCTTCGGCGGTCACCGGCTCGCCGCGCGTACTGGTGCCAAACACCATCGCGCCCAGGCGCTCGCGCATGTCTGCCAGGCTGGTCGTCAAGGCCAGGATGGCCATGATCTCGCTGGCCACGGCAATGTCGAAGCCGGTGGAGCGCGTAAAGCCCTTCTCATCCGGGCCCTGGCCGATGGTGATCTGGCGCAGCATGCGGTCGTTCACGTCCATCACCCGGTTCCAGGTCAGGCTGTGTGGGTCGATGTCCAGGCGGAACATCTGGCGCTTCTGTTCAGGCGTCAGCTCATCCGGGTCGTTTACGCTGAGGCCCAGGCGCTTCATGCGGCGCAGGTGGGCCTCGGCGAAGCGGCGCTTACCGCTCTTGTCGCGCGGGCAGAAGGCGTTGAACAGCTTTTCGTCATCGGGCTGCCCGTGCTCATGGAACATGCGCGCGTCGATGGCGGCCGCCATGAGGTTGTGGGCGGCGGTGATGGCGTGGATGTCGCCGGTCAGGTGGAGGTTGAAGTCCTCCATGGGGATTACCTGGCTGTAGCCGCCGCCGGCCGCGCCGCCCTTGATGCCAAAGGTAGGGCCCTGCGAGGGCTGGCGGATGCAGGTGAACACGCGCTGGCCCAAGTGCGCGCCCAGCGCCTGCGACAGGCCCACGGTGGTGGTGGTCTTGCCCTCGCCCAGCGGGGTGGGCGTGATGGCGGTCACCACCACGTACTTGCCGTTCTTGCGCCGGGCCAGCCGGTCGCGCACATCCAGGTGCACCTTGGCCTTGTAGGGACCGTACAGCTCCAGGTCGCCCGGCCGCAGCCCGATCTCTTCCGCAATCCGCAGCACCGTCTTCAGCTTGCCGGCCTGCGCGATGTCGATGTCGGACGGCACCGGGGTGAGCCGCTTCAGGCGGGTGGGCTTAAACGCGTTGGCGGCCTTGGCCGGCTTCGTCTTGCGGCGGGCGGCGCGGCTGGGCGCGGCCTTGCCCCGGGCGAGCTTCTTGCGGGTTGGCGGCATTCTTTTTCTCCTGGGCAGATACAACGGGCTGGGATTGATTATGGAGGAAAGCGGGTGAGAGGCAAGTGGCGTTCCGCCTTCACGCGCAGCGTTCCGCCTTCAGCCTTCCGCCTTCAGCCTTTGTTCACCGGCACCACCTCGCCGCGCACGCCGCCGTCCGCCAGCGTGAGCACCCCCACCGCCGGGCGGTGAAACGGCGCATGGTAGTCCGGCGCCACCGAACCGGGGTTGAACAGCAAGACCCCGTCCACCACCTGGTTGATCACGCGGTGCGAGTGGCCAAAGACAATTACGTCCACGCGCTGGCCGGCAAAGCGCGCGCGCACCCCCGCGATGTAGCGCTCCATGTAGTAGCCCACGGTCAGGTAGCGCACCTTATCGCGCACGTAGGGCCACAAGCCGCCGTGGCCGTGCGTCAGCCCGATCCGCACGCCGTCAAACTCCAGCAGGCGGTCCAGGGGCAGACCCAGGCCCCAATCGCGGTTGCCGGCCACCGCGTGCACCGGCGCAATCTCGGCCAACTGGTCCAGCACGCGCCGCCGGGTGATGTCCCCCGCGTGCAGGATGGCGTCTACCCCCGCCAGCGCGCTGCTCAAGCCCGCCGGCAGCGACTTCAGCCGGTCGGGGACGTGCGTATCCGCCACGACCCCTAATCTAATACCGGCCCCGCACGAAGCCGTCACCTTTCGCATTGGCCGGCAGCTCTGCCTCGCTGGCGCGCATGATGCTGACCGCGCAGGCCTTGAACTCGGGGATCTTGGCCATAGGATCCAGGGTCTCGATGGTCAGCAGGTTGGCGGCGGCCTCGGCAAAGTGCATGGGGAGGAACACCACCCCCGGCCGGGCCTTGGGCGTGACGTTGACGTGCACCACCACCGTGCCGCGGCGCGAGCTGACGCGCGCGACGTCGCCGGTCACCAGGCCGCAGCGCTCGGCGTCCACCTCGTGCAGGTCCAGCAGGGCCTCGGGGAAGAGCGCATCGAGCTCCGAGTTGCGCGTCATGGTGCCGCCGTGCCAGTGCTCCAGCACGCGCCCGGTGGTGAGGATGAACGGGTACTCGTCATCGGGCGGCTCGGAAATGGGCACGTACTCCAGCGCGAAGAAGCGCCCGCGGCCGGAGGGGAACGTGTCGGCGAAGAGGAAGGGCGTGCCGGGGTGGTGCTCGTCCAGCACCGGCACCTGCAGGCCCACCTTGTCGATGCGGGCATAGGTCACGCCGCGGTTGGCGGGCACCACGCGCGCCATCTCGGCCCAGATTTCCTCCGGGTCTTCATAGCCCCAGAAGGCCGTGTTGGGCCGCCCCAGGCGCTGCTCCAGGCGCGTCGCCAGGTCGGCGACGATCTCCCAATCCGGGCGGGCCTGGCCGCGCGGGGCAATGGCCTGGCGCACCCGCTGCACGCGCCGGTCGGTGTTGGTGAAGGTGCCCTCCTTCTCGGCCCAGGAGGCGGCCGGCAGGAACACGTCGGCAAAGGCGCCCGACTCGTTGACAAACAGGTCCTGCGCCACCAGGAACTCCAGGGCTTCCATGTGGTGGCGGGTGACGTTGAGGTTGGGCTCGGTCATCATGGGGTTCTCACCCATGATGAAGAGCGCCCGCACCCCGCCCGGCCGGGCATTGGTCAGGATCTCGGTGGTGGTCAGGCCCTTTTTGCGGCTCAGGCCGCCCGGCTCGATGTTCCAGGCCTGCTCCCACAGCTCGGCCGTGCCGGGCTTGTCCACCGGCATGTAGCCCGGGAAGTGATAGGGCATGCCGCCCGCGTCGGAGGCGCCCTGGACGTTGTTCTGGCCGCGCAGGGGGTTGAGGCCGGTGCCTTCGCGGCCGATGTGGCCGGTGAGCAGGGCCAAATTGCACAGGGCCAGGCCGCTGGCCGTGCCGGCCGAAAGCTGCGAGATGCCCATGCCCCAGAAGATCGAGCCGCGCTCGGCCTGGGCATACAGGCGCGCCGCCTGCACGATCAGGTCGCGGTCCACGCCCGAGATGCTCTCGGCGTATTCAGGCGTGAAGTGGTCGAGCGCGGCTGCGTACTCGGCAAAGCCCTCGGTGCGCGTGTCGATGAAGGCCTGGTTGACCAGCCCCTCCTTGACGATGACGTGGGCCATGGCCGAAAAGACCGGCACGTTGCTGCCGGGCGTGAGCGGCAGCCACAGGGTGGCGATGTCGCACAGGTCCAGCCGGCGCGGGTCGATGACGATGAGCTTGGCGCCGTGCTTTTCGACGGCGGCCTTCATCTGCAGGGCGATGATGGGGTGGTTCTCGGAGGTGTTGGAGCCGGTGACGATAAAGACGTCCGACTTGATGACCTCGGCGGCCGTATTGCTCATGGCCGTGGTGCCCAGGGCCTTGAGCAGCGCCGTCACCGACCCGGCATGGCACAGGCGCGTGCAGTGATCCACGTTGTTGGTGCGGAACAGCGCCCGGAACATCTTTTGCAGCAGGTAGTTCTCTTCGTTGGTGGCCTTGGCGCAGCAGTACACCGCCAGGGCGTCCGGGCCGTCGCGCCGGTAAATCTCCATCAGCCGGTCGGCCGTGTAGTCCAGCGCCTCGTCCCAGGACACCTCGCGCCACTCGCTCAGGTCAAAGGCCTGGGTGCGCTGGCCCGGCTCCGGCCGCGCGCGCCGGATGAGCGGCGTGGTGACCCGCCCCTGGCTGTAGATGTAGTCGTAGCCAAAGCGGCCCTTCACGCACAGGTTGCCGTGGTTCACCACCGACTCAAACGGCGAGGTGACCTTGAAGATGTAGTCGTCCTTGATATGCA
>CAYUYN010000263.1:0-2912 GCA_964449185.1 uncultured Anaerolineales bacterium
GCCGCTAACTGATCCGATACCAGCCGCTGAAGGTGATATCCAGGTTGGCGACGATATTGCCTGGCACGGCCTCGCTGGCGGCGGCATTGTCGTAGCTCTCATAAATCTGTATGAGCGTGGTGCCGCCGGCAAACCAGGCGGTGAGATCGAGGGCGCCGGCGGTGTAATTGAAGGTGCTGGGGCGAGCGAGGCCGACCGCGTAGAGGCGGCCACTCTTGACGGCGAAGGGCAGTCCGCTGATGCGCACGTTGCCGGTGGGCGGGGTGCCGATGGCGCTGATGGCGATACGTCCCTCGACAAAGACCATGTTGCCCACACGCGTGTATTCGCCGGTCCGCACCGTGTAGGTGAAGGTTCCGGCGGTGCCCGAGCCGGTGAGAGCGGGCGTCCAGGTGCCGCTGACGTAGTTGGCGCCGCTGATATTGCCCGACAACGCCAGGTCGCCGGTGGCGGCGCCGCTGGCGCTGCCCAGGTTGAGCCCGCCCAGGGTGGGCGTGGCGCTGGCGTGCAGGTCTTGCGGCCCGCTGAGCGTGATGGCGCCCGCGCCGTTGGTGACGGTGACGCGGTTGGCGGTGCCGGTCAGGGTGGCCAGGGTCAGGCCAATACCGTTGCCGATCGGCACCTGGCCATTGGCCGGCGTGCCGGTGACAGCCAGCAGGTTGGAGGCCGCTCCAAACGGCCCCAGGATGACCCCGTCTTCGTTGTTGGTATCTTCGAAGAGCAGCACGGCCACCTGGTCGTCGGCGGCCAACAGCGCCGCCGGCACCCACTCGCCCACGGCCATCGCCACCTCGGATAGGCTGCCGTCCAGCATCACCAGGGCTGTCCAGGTGGCGCTGTCAAAAGAAACGAGGGTGCCGCGCCGAATCGTTGCGCTCATGGGTGTCCTTTCGGGATGTCGGAAGTCGGAGGTCGGAGGTCGGAAGTCGGAGGTCAGAAGTCAGAAGTCGGAGAAGGCGCGCCCTGATCTCTAACATCTGACTTCTGACTTCCAGCCCTACGCGGTGCCGCGCAGCCAGATGCGCTGAAAGAAGCGCCTCCCGCTCGGCGGGTTGAACAACTCCTGGATCTGCTCGACGCGCCAGGGGCCGGCGGTATCGGCGTACAGGCCGCCGCTGAACTCAACCACGTCGCCGACTTCCAGCGCAAAGTTGGGCGGGGCTTCAAAGTAGCCGCCGCCCCGGCGCTCCTGATTGAAGACCACGCGCGCCGCGGCCAGCGCGCGGGCATCGGCGGCCAGCTTGACCCGACGGTCGAGGATGAACTCGGTCTGGCGCCGGCCGGCCGCATAGAGCGCCGTGTGGTCGGCGCGTTCGCCGCCCACGGTGCGTGGGGGCGCGCCAACGACCTTGGTGTAATTGGGGCTGTCGTTCCGGCCGAACTCGCCCGGCCAATGGGTGTGCTCCCCGGCGCCGCGGCCATACAGGTAGTCCACGGCCGGGCTCGCGGCGGGCACATAGAAGGCCAGCGTGCCAGCCTGCTCCACGGTGTAGTCAAAGGGGAGGCGCTCGCGCAGGCTCTCCAGCGAGACGCGGCCATTCTCGTTGGCCGGGTGGGTGAAGGCGCTGAGCGTGTCGGCCCAGAGGGGCGAGGCATCAAAGCTGACGGAATGCACGCCGGCCAGGGCGCAGAGCAGCGTGACCAGGGCCTGCACGGTCTCGCCCTCAAAGTTAAAGGCGGCATCGGAGACGAAGGTCGTCAGCAGGCCCAGGGTATCCACCGCGCGGACCTCCAGCACCTGGTCTTCCAGCAGGTAGCGGAAGCCGACCACGTAGTAGGCGCCGGCCGATTGGTAGTGGTCGCTGCCGGCGCTGTGGTAGCCCCGCTCGAGGGTCAATAGGGCATTGAGCTGCGGCGCGGTGGCCAGGCCGTCGCGGTTGTCGATGGCCACGGTCAGGTGCGGGCTGCGGCCGCCGCCCACCCGGCGGGTGATGTCGCCGGCGCTAAAGGCGTAGCGCACCACCGGCCGGTTGCTCCAAAAGGCGTGGGCGCTGGCCTTGTAGACCAGCTCTTCGGTGGCCAGCCACAAGCCGCTGTAGCCGGTCAGGCTGCCGAGCACCTCCGCATGTCCGTTGACGTCGATGTCGGTAAAAAGTGGCTCCTCCCAATACACGCCGTCATCGGAACAAGCCAGCCAGAACTCGGTGCTGCCCCAACCGGTCTGGCGGCCGAAGGTCAGCCACCAGAAGCCGTTGAGCCGGCTCTGGCTGACGCTGAGGTAGCGGCAGCCGAGATTGTCGGACTGGAGATACACGCGCGGCGTGCCCCACGCGCCGCCGGCGCCGCGCGTCAGGATCACCAGGCCAAAGCGCGACCAGCGGAAGAGCCCGTTGGGCGCAAAGGCCACCACGTGGCGGCTGTTGGCGCTGTCGTAGAAGCCGGCCAGCTCCTGGACCTCGCTGGTCAGGGTCAAGGCCGCCGAGCCGAGGGCCGTCCAGGTGTCGGCGCCGGGGTTGTAGGCCGCCCAGTAGAGCTGATAGTTGTACGTCACGAACAACCCGCTCTGGGCGCTGCCGCCGCTGACCCCGCTGAAGTAGGCGATGTGGGGGGTGAGGGCATAGGCCGTTGTTTCGGCGCCCCAGGTGACGCCATCGGTGGAGCGGCGATACACCAGGTTGAGGCTGGTGGCGTCCTGGTAGCACAGCACCACGTAAGCGCCGGTCCAGAACAGGCTCACGCTTAGCGTGCCGGCGTTGTTGCTGTCGATGGTGGTCCACGTTTCCCACTGGCTCTCGACGGTGGGATCGGTGATCTTCTGCACGTCCACCTTGGCGCCCACCGGCACGGTGCGGGCGCGCACAAAGTAGTCGCCGCAGTTGACGGCCTGGGTAAAACCCCCCGCCCAAGTGCCGGTGAACTGGCGCTCCAGGTGCAGCCGGCCATTGTCGGCCAGGCTGGCGCGCGCGATAGCC
>CAYUYN010000263.1:3012-5894 GCA_964449185.1 uncultured Anaerolineales bacterium
TGTCGGAAATGGACATGGCTTACTTGGCCTTTCCGGGTTTGGCTGGGCGCTTGCTGCCGGCGGGCACCGTCGCGGCTGGCGGTGAAGTCTCGCTGGCGCTGGCGGTGGTGGCAGCCGGTGGCTGCCCCTCGCCCCCAGGGCGGCCACGGGGGGCCGCCCCTACGCTGGGAGAGGGGGGCGTGGAAGCGTCGAGCTGGGCGCCCCAGAGAGGACGGGAGACGCCGAGGCGCTGGAGGGCGGCGGCGATGGCCTCCAGGTCGTAGATAAACTTTTCGCCGGTGTGGATGATGACCACCAGGCTGTCGGCGGTGGCGCGGACTTTGAGCAGGTACTCCGGCGTCACGCCGGACAGTTCGCAGGCAAGCTGCTGCCGTTCGAGCGTAGTCAGTTGGTCTTGGAGTGACATGGTTTTCCCTTTCGACCCGCCCGGTGGCCGGGGCCACCGGGCGGGTGAGCCAGTGGGCGCGCGAAGCGTGTCGAGCGCCCCTACAAACGCAGGGTGAAGTTAGCGCGGGCGCCGAAGAAGTCCAGCAGGGACGTGGCGGCCGCGTCGGCGATAACCTCCACAAAAATCTGCTCGTCGTTGTCGATCCAGACGGGCGTGGAGAGCGTGAGCGTCAGCTTGTGCTCGTCGACGGTGATGCGTTCGCCGGCGGTGTCGTGGCCGGTGTCGTAGGTGGTGGTGATGGCCGCCACGGTCGACAGGGTGCCGCTGACCTGCAAGGTGACCTTGTACATATCGGCCTGCAAGGCATCGAGCGCGGCGGTGACCACGCGGTAGTAGAGGTCGATGGATTGCAGGTAGGAGCCTTTATTCGCCGCGCTGTTGGAAGGCAGCAGCACGGGAATGTAGGTGGTGGCCGAGGCGTCGGCGGCCGAGCGGCGCGCATACCAGACATTGGCGGCGACGGTGGAGGTCCAGGCGCCGGCGCTGTGGACGAAGCTGGT
Source organism: uncultured Anaerolineales bacterium (assembly GCA_964449185.1). GTDB lineage: Bacteria > Chloroflexota > Anaerolineae > Anaerolineales > UBA6663 > CAYUYN01. Next base: position 3,961 of record CAYUYN010000263.1, read on the forward strand.
AAAGGGGACCCACATGCTCATAGCGGTGTCGTGGACGTAGCCGCCGAGGTCGGGGAAGCGATATTTGGCGCGCAGCCAGGTGCGGAAGACATACCAGGCGCGCTCGATGCGGCCCAAGCGACTCTTGGGGTGCTGGGCAGGCACGTAGCGCAGGGCATAGGGCAGCAGCACCATGGCGGCGCCGGCCAGCAGCACAAACAGGGTGAGTCCAACGATCTGTAAGGTGTTCATGGTTTCCTTTCGGGGAACGGACGTGAGATGTCGGAGGTCGGAGGTCGGATGTCAGAAGTCGGAGCGTGCACTTTCCGACTTCTGACTTCTGACTTCCGACTTCTAGGTTCTAGACATTAGACTTGTGCAGCGGCCGGAAGTCGCTGACCAGCACGGCGTTGAAGTGCCGCACCTTGATGCGGTGCTCGTCGTTCATAAAGACGGCCGGGCTCAGGCCGTCGCCGGCCACGAAGACCTCGGGCAGCAGGCCAAAGCGCTCGGCCAGGATGATGCCCGGCGCCAGCGCCGGGTCCACCACGGCGGCCCAGTCGCTGGTGTCGGTCCACTCCGGCACGGTGATCACATCGCCCGGCTCGCCGCGCTGCAGGTTCTCGCTGTAGATGCTGGCCGCGTTCTTCAGCGTGGGGTAGATGATCTCCTTGGCCGTCAGTTGCAGCGCGCGGGGCGCCAGCAGGAAGCGCGGGTTGATGCCCATCTTCCCGCCCGTGCCGTACTGGCCGGCGGCGTTCTTAATCAGCATGGGCTGATTGAAGACGGCGGTGCTAACCACCTCCCACTCGGCCGCGCTGAGCGCCGCGGTGAGCAGGTTCTTGTGGCCGCCGGCGGTGGTGACGGCCGTGGCATTGAACAGCGCCCCGCCGTCGGCCAGGGTCAGGCCCACGGCGCTGTTGTCGGTGAAGATGGCGGCGATCAGGCCCGAGATTTTGCGCAGGCCGGCCGAGGCCAGCTCGCGCGGGTAGGCCGCCAGCTTGCGGTGGTCGTCGCGGTCCAGCAGCTCCAGGGTCAGCGGGATATAGCCGCCGTACTTGGTGAAGTTGGCGGTCTCGGGGCTGTCGCCGATGGACAGCTCGGTGTACTCGGCGCCTTCGGCCACGGTGGGCAGGGCGCCGACGGTGCCCACCAGGATGCCGGTGACCGTGTTGAGGGTCGTCATGTGCTCGACCGTGACGATCTTGCGCCACCAGTCGTAGCCGGCGCGGCCCATCTGCGCCCACTTCTCGGCCACGATCTTGTTGAGCGCGTTCTTCACCAGGCCGGCAAAGTCGGCGGTGGTGGCCAACTGCGCGCGGTCGGCGTAGTAGCCGCCGTGCATGTCAAAGTCGCCGGTGAGCGCGTGGTAGAGCTCGCGGATGCCGGTGAGCCGGTGGGTCTGGATGGCCTCGGCGCCCTTGTCGCGCGGCGCGCCCAGCAGGTCGTCCAGGGCGGCCTGGAGCTTGTCGGTGGTGTTGAGCAGGCCGTGTACGCGGCCCGGCCCCTGCACCACCGCGCCACCGGTGAGGGCCGCCACCAGCCCGCGCTGGGCCTCCAGGGCGGCGCTCAGCTCGACCGGCTCGAACACCCGGCCCAAGAACTGCTTGCGCACGAAGTCCTGCGAGGCCAGGGGCAGCCGGCTGGCCGCCAGCCCGCTGTCGAGCAGGTAGGCGCACATCTGCGCGCGCACCTGGAGGGCGTGGCCGGCCTGGACGGCGAGGTCGTTCTGAAGCGTATTGCGGATTGCGTATTCCGTCGGTCGTGCGAGGCTGCCGGCCATTTCTTCGGCGGCGTTGGTGTGATTCTGAGACTCTTCCATTGCATTCTCCTGGCGGTGACCCGCCTGATTATCGCGGGCAAAGCCCGCTCCTACAGAGTTAAGAGCGCGGATAAAGGCCCCGCCGCGCGCGGGGTCAAACACCAGATCGAGCGAGAGCACGCGCAGGATGGTT
>CAYUYN010000264.1:0-5881 GCA_964449185.1 uncultured Anaerolineales bacterium
GGCGGCTGCTGCTGGCCGGCCCGCTGGCCGCGCTTGCCGGCACGGCGGTCAACAGCCTGCTTGACACGCCGCAAACCTTTCCCGCCATTGCCGTGATCACGGCCGTGCTGGTCGCGCTGCTGACCGCCGAGAGCGGCGTGCCTGCGCGGCCCCCTGTATGGCGGAAGGGACTGCTCAGCGCGGGGTGGCTGCTGGTGGTGGGCGGGCTGGCCTGGTCACTCCAGGCCTATGCGCCCTTTAGCCAGGGCGCGCTGGCGGGCAGCCTGGGGCAGTGGGCCGTTGCCGCGCCCGCCCTGGACTCGGCCACCCGGCTGGACGCGAACCTGGCCCACTATTGGCTCCAGGCCGGCTATGCCCACGGCCGCTTGGCGTTGGCCGAGGCTGGCGCCGTCCGCGACCCCGCCGAGCTGACCCAGGCTCTGGCGGCCTATGAGCGTGGCGTGGCCCTGGAGCCGGCCTACGCCACCAATTGGGCCAATCTGGGTCTGCTGCGTTGGGCGGCCGGTGACCAGTCCGGCGCGCTGGCGGCGCTGCAAACAGCGGCTGACCGCGCGCCGCGGCAACTCGCCTTCCGTCTCACCCTGGGCCGCCTGCGCGAAGAGGTGGGCCAAAGTGAACAGGCCACAGCCGACTACGCAGCCGTGTTGGCCGCTTCACCGCTATGGTCGCAGTCATATTTCTTTCGGGCCACGTCTCTGCGGCAGGCCGCGGTGGCTGGCGCGGGCTTGGCCGAAGGTCCAGCGGTGGACCCAGGCAGTGGTTGGGCGGCGCTGGACGCCGGCGACTACGCGCTGGCGCGCGAACGGTTTGGCCGTTCGGTGGGTCTCAACACACCCGAGCCGTACCTGGGCCTGGGGCTGAGCTACTTCGGCGAGGGACGCCTGGAAGAGGCTGAGCGCGCGCTGCGCACGGCACAGTTTGCGGCGGATGCGCCCAGCCTTGTCACCGTGCGCACGGCCTTTGCCCTGGGCCGGGTGCGCGTCGCCCTGGGGCAGGCATTGCCTGCCCTCCTTCAATACCAGCGGGGCTATGACACCCTGTTAGGGACGACCTCGTTTGGTTTGGGGACGCTCGGATCGTCCGAATATGCCTGGTACGTTTTCAATCGTGAGAGCGTGGCGCCCGACCTGCTGCCGGGTATCGATTACATCTTGTACACCGACGACCTCGTGCCCAGCTTGATCGAGCTGGCGGACCTGTATCGTGACCTGGGCGATGACGCCGCGGCCGCGGCCGCCTATTGCCGGCTCGCGGCAGCCGTGCCCGATGCGGAAATTGTTCGCGCTCGGCTGGATGGGGCGGTCTGCCCGTGACTGAACGCTCCGACTCTCAGCCTCTCGCCCTGTCTCCGCCAGGGCCGCGCACGCGGCCAAGGCTTGGGCGAGTGCTGCTGCTGGTGCTCGGGACTGGCCTGGCAGTTGTGTTGGCGGCCTCATTGCCGGTGCGCCTGATCGATTATGAACACTATCAAGCAGGTACCCGTGCCTTGTGGGATGGCCGGAACCCCTACGGCATCGTTGAGTTCTTCGCGCCGCCGTGGCTGGCCCTGTGGTTAGGGCCGCTGCTGGTGCTGCCGACCAACCTCGGCGCCGGCCTGTGGCTGCTGCTGACCCTCCTGTCGGTGGGCGGCACGGCGGCGCTGGCGGCACGGTGGGTGGGGCAGCCCAGTGCGCGCCTTGCTCGCTTGCTCGGCGTCTCCGTGACGGTACTGCTGCCGGTTTCGCTGTTCGTGTACATTACTGGCCAGCTCTCGGCCCTGGTCGGCCTGGCGCTGCTGGCCGCCTGCATCGCCATCCGGTCGCCGCGCTGGTCGCGCCGCCCGTGGCTGATCGCCGCTGCGTTGGTGGTCACGACCTTCAAGCCGCATGTCGTGATTTTCCCGCTGCTGTTGTGCGGCCTGGAGCTGGTCCGCCAGCGGTCCTGGCGCACCCTGGCGGCCCTCAGCCTCCTGCTGGCGCTTTCCGCTGCCTTCGCTTTTGCCGTGCTGCCGGGGTGGCCGGGCGCCCTGGCCTCAGCCTGGTTTGCCGGGGCTTTTCGCGGCGGTGCGGGGCTGGTCGCCACGGGCTATGTCGGCCTGCCTGAACTGGGGGCGCCGTGGTGGCTGTTTCTGCCCCTGGCGTTTTATGTGGCCGCACAGTGGTGGCGCAACGGTCTGGCGCCGCGGGTAGTGGGTCTGGCCCTGGCGGCGGGTCTGCTGCTGGTGCCCTATCACCGCGTCTACGATCATGTCCTGTTGATCCTGCCCGCCTGGCTGGCCTGGTGGTCGCCGTCCCTGTTGGGCGGCTGGGTGGCCCGCGGGCTCATCCTGGCCGCGGTGCTGATCACGTTGACTGATTTCGCCATTCTGGCGCCGGTGTTGGTCGGTGCGGGGTTGTTGCTGACCGCACCGGCCCGTGCGCCCTTTGCTCTACCCAACTAACCAGGGATACCAATGGCGCTCACACGCATTGCGCAGATCAAGCGCCGTCTCGACCGGCAGCCGTTCGGCCGCAACTTCGATCTGCTCGTGTGTTGGGCGGGGGCGCATGCCGTGATGGTCGGGGTGGCCCAATGGATCGAAGTGCCCGCCTCCGACTGGTATGTTCATTTTCAGCCGCGCTTCTTGAGCAACTGAAAATGAGCCGGTCAAGTCGATGGGTGGTTCAAGGATCAACCCTGCTGGCCCTCGGCCTGCTGGTCGTCTCGGCCGCCCTCTACACCTGGGGTACGTGGCGCTACTTTACCCTGGTGGTGCCGGGCGGCAATGATTTTATGGCCCACTACACTGCCTGGGAGGCCTTTCTGAAGGAGGGCCTCAACCCCTATTCGGATGAGGCCGCACTGTACACGCAGCAGGCCATCCGCGGCCGGCCGGCCCTGCCCGGCGAGGACCAAAACCGCCTGACGTATCCGTTCTACTCCATCGTCGTCCACGCCCCGTTCATTCTCCTGGACTATCCGGCCGCGCGCGCGCTGTATATGACGCTGCTGCAGGGCGCGCTGGTGGCGGGCGTGGCGCTGTGCCTACGGCTGGTCCGCTGGCGGCCGGCGCCGTGGTTGCTGCTGTGCCTGCTGGCGTGGTCACTGCTGCATTACCCGGAGGCGCGCGGCATCATCCTGGGGCAATTCGCCATCTTTGCTTTCGCGGCCCTGGCCGGCACGCTGTACTTGCTCAACCTCCAGCACGACGCGGCTGCCGGGGCCTTGCTAGTCCTTGCCACCGTCAAGCCGACCCTGGTCTTTCTGGTGATCCCTTTCCTGCTCGTGTGGGCGCTGGCGCAACGGCGCTGGGTCTTCATCGCGGGCTTTGCAGTCGCGTTGGCCGCGGCCGTGCTGGGCAGCCTGCTGTTACTGCCCTCGTGGATTGGCGATTGGCTCGTCCGCGTCCGCGACTACTCCAGCTACACCATCGGCCAAAGCCCGGTGTGGCTATTGGCCCACCAGGCCCTGCCATTCCTGGGGTCCGTGGGGGAATGGTTGCTCACCGGGGGCCTGCTGCTGGCCATGCTGTGGTCGTGGTGGCGGGCGCTGCGCACGAACGCTGTGCTGCCGGGCGAGTTTCAATGGGCGTTGGGCCTCACCCTGGTGGTGTCGAACCTCATCGTCTCGCGCTCGGCCACCACCAACTACGTCCTCCTGCTGCTGCCCACCTTCTGGATCTTTGCCGCCCTGGACCGGCGCCTGGCGCATGGGCGCTGGCTGCTGCTGATACTGCTGGCGCTGACTCTGGTCGGCAACTGGTGGCTGCACCTGGCGACCGTGGTTGGCAATCAAGAGCAGCCGATTCTGTTTGTCCCTTGGCCGGTTGGGCTGTTGCTTATCTTGGTGGTCGCGCGGCGGTGGCTGCTGGAGGATGCGCGGCAGGCCGCCAACCCGCCAGTGAGTGAGCGCACCCTCAGCGCCGCCGCGCCCGAGGCGCCCGCGTGACCGTGTTGCCGCTGCGGCCCGCCGCGAACCCGCGCGATGTTTTTCTGACCAGCCTGCTGCTGTTCCTCGGTCTGCGCCTGCTGCTGCTCATCGCCCTGCCGGCCGAGGCGCTGTTCCAGTACGGTGACTTTCAGCACCATTACAACCTGGCGCTGTGGTCGGTGCCGGGGCATTGCCCCGCGGGTCCGGCCGCGTGCTGGCCCCTCCTGGACTTCTGGCACGAATTTCCCCCTGTCTTTCCCTATCTATCCGTCCTCCTGCTCAGGGTTTTGGGGGGCGGGGGCGTGCCGCCGTTCCACACCTATGCCTATGGCCTGGCGTTCCTGCTGCTGGCCGCCGACCTCGGCAGCTTTGTGCTCGTGCACCGTCTGGCGCGACGCTTGTACGCCGCCGATACCGCCGCCTGGATCACGCAGGTCTACGCCGTGCTGCCGGCGCCGCTCATTCTAAGCTGGTGGACGTTTGACGGCCTGACGACCTTCTGGATGCTGCTGGGCCTGTGGGCCCTGCTGGAACGGCGCGACAGCCTGAGCGCCGCCGCCATCGGCCTGGGAGTGGTGACCAAACTGGTGCCGGTGCTGCTGCTGCCGGTGGTCTGGCGCGCGCGCCCGCCCCTGCGTGCGGCGGCCATCACCGCGGCGGCGGCGGGCCTCGCCCTGGTCGTGGTGGCGCCGTTCTTTCTGCGGGCGCCGGCGATGGTGACCGCCTCCCTGAGGTCACAGGCGGCTAAGTCCTCCTATGCCACGGTGTGGGCTATCCTGGACGGCAACCTGCGGACGGCCGGCGGCCAACCCATCACGGGTAACTTTGGCCCACTGAGCGATCGGTTTGAACCCGCTCTGGCGACCGTGGCCTTGCATCAACCGTCACGTGTACCCGGCTGGCTCACCCTGGCGCTGGCCGCGGGCGCCTTTGGCGTTGTCTGGGCGCAATCGCGGCGCGCGGCCAACGCCGGGTCCGATCAGCAGACCGTGCTGCTGCTGGCTTTTACGTGGGCGGTGTTTCTGCTCTGGTCCAAAGGCTGGAGCCCCCAGTGGCAGCAGATGTTGGTGCCCTTGATTTTGCTGACCATCCCTAATCGCACGGGCGTGCTGTTCGCCTTGCTGTTGGCGGCCGTGAGCTTCCTGGAATGGCCGGTTCTGCTCTCGCGCGGCCTCGTTTGGGGCTATTGGCTCACCATCCCGCTGCGCACGCTCCTGATCGGCGGCTGGGCTGTCGCCTTGGCGCGGTCTCTCTTGCCGGCGCGGCGGGTCTTGCCGGCCGAGGCGGTTGGATGAGCGACCGGCGGCCGTGGTTGGGGCTTGGCCTGGTGCTGGCGACGGCGGCCGTGTATGCCGGCTACTACCTGGTGCACAAGCCGCTATTCCCCACCCAGGCCCTCGTCTACGCGGGCACCCTGGGCAATGTGGCCGTCGTCGCGCTGCTGACGGCCCTGGGCGGCGGCCTCGGCCGGCGTATTCTGCGCCGCGTGCTGGGCAAGGAACAAATCGCCGACCTTGGCCTGCACGTGGTGCTGGCTGTGACGCTGGGTTGGGGCGCGTTGGCCCTGGGCGTGCTCGGCCTGGGTCTGCTGCGGCTGCTGTATCCAGCGGTGCTGTGGGGCTTGGTCGTGGTTGTATTGGTCTGGGTCCTGCGTGACCTGCTGGCCTGGGCCATTGAACTCATCGCGGCCGTGCGCAGCCTGGCGCGGGTCACGGGCATTGAACGGCTGACGGCCCTCTTTGTGCTCGCGGTTTTGGGCCTCGGCGCGCTCCAGGCCGCCGCGCCGCCGCTAAAGTGGGATGCGCTGGTTTATCACCTGACCTTGCCCAGGCTTTACGCGCAAACCCACGGCGTCTCTCTCCCGCCGGGCGATTTCAGCTTCTTTACCGGCATGCCGCAACTGGCCGAGATGCTCTACACCGCGGCCACCTTGCTGCGCCTCGACCCGGCCGCGGGCAGCATCGCGGCGCAGCTGCTGGGCTGGGCCGCGGGC
>CAYUYN010000265.1:0-5872 GCA_964449185.1 uncultured Anaerolineales bacterium
TCCAGCGCCAGCACGGCCGGCGCGCGGCGCGCCTCCAGCCGCCAGCGCTCCAGGCGCAGCCCGCGCCACTCCTCGAAGGCCGGCTCCGCGCCCGGCTGAAGGCGCTCCCAATCCTGCCGCGCCGATTGGTAGCGGCCCACGGGCATGCCCCAGCCGGCCAGCGCGGCATAGTCCCCGGACGGGTAAGGCTCGGCTGTATACTGGGTGTGCCCGGCGCGGGTGGGCAGCCGCACGCGCCGCCACGTCTCCGCGTGGCGGAAGCCGTGGCGGGCATAGAAGTTGGGGGCCTCGGCGTGCGCCACCAGCATGGTGTCGCAGCCGGTCTCGGCGGCGTGCTGGGCCAGCGCCGCCATCAGCGCGCTGCCCAGCCCTTGCCCGGTGTGGCCGCGCAGGGCATAGATGACGCTCAGGTTGAGGTTGCGGCCGTAGGGCGGAGGCTCGTCGGCCAGCATGGCCTCGGCCATGGCCCGCACCTGGCCGTCCACCTCGGCCACCAGGGCCACGCCCCCGCTGCCGGGCGCCTGCCAGCGCGTCAGGAAGGGCCCATAGGCGCCGGCGTCCATCCACGGGCCGCCGTTGAGCCAGCGTTCGTACGGGCGCAGGTCGGCGTAGTCGGCCAACTGGGTGTTGCCGTCGGCGTCCCAGCGGCGCCAGGTGACGATGTCGGCGCAGTGGATGGCGACGATGGCCGGCACATCGGCTTGGGTGGCGGGGCGCACGGTCACCATGGGGTCCAACATTCAGCCATGACAAAATCGCAGACGAGGGATATAGTCTAATCGGCCCTGCAACCCGCACGGCCTTTACCCACACCCATTGGCAAGAGGCACCCCCTTCCCTGGCAGGGAAGGGGGCCGGGGGGTTAGGTCTGTCAGCAGCTCAAGGAGATGCGCACGCATGGAAATCGACACGACGCCGGCCGGCACGGATGTGGACTATGATCTCGAAGCGGAGGTGAGGGAGGCCGTCATGTCGCTCGACGCGGTGCGGCCCTCGGCGGCCGTGGTCAAGGTCCATGTAACGGACGGATGGGTGACGCTCTCCGGCTTCGTGCAGTCGCCCATGGCCGTGGTCGAGGTCGAGCGGAGTGTGGAGGCGGTGCCCGGGGTCAAGGGCGTCATCAACAACCTCATCGATGACGGCAGCCAGAGCCGCCTGGTGGCCGAGGTCATTGCCACCGACCCGGCCACCCGCGCCATCCCGCCCGGCTATGAGGTCACCGTCACCTTCGGGTACGTCACCCTCATCGGCTGGTTTACCCCCGAGCAGTCCCAGGCGCTCACGGCCGTCACCCAGACCATCCCCGGCGTGCGCGGCGTCAACATCAAGTCGCTGACTTAGCGCTCGTTACAGCGCCTCCCAGATCGGCTGGAGCACGCAAATGGCGCGCCCTAGCCGTTCGGCCACGGCCGCCAGCCGCGCCTCGCTAAACGCCTCGTAGGGCAAGGTCTCGTAGACCTTCGTCCAGCCCCGGTCCCAGGCCTCGGCCTCCCACTGCGGGCCGAGCGTCGCTTTCACCTCCACCATCTGCCGCGAAAAGCCCGCCAGCAGCGCCAGGTTGGCCTCGCGGTCGCGCCCCTCAAAGTGCAGCCCCAGCTCCAGCACGCCGCGGCGTTCACCCATATTCCAAACTTCATAGTGCAGCCGGGGATCGCGATAGTAGAGCTGGCACAGCCAGCCGCGCGTCGAGGCGCGGAACTTGCGCAGCGCGGGCGGCAGGTGCGGGCGCGTGGCGCCGGGCAGCAGGCGCATGAATTGGGAGGAGGTCAGGCGCGCCATCAAATAATAAACTTCAAATACCTCTCGTAGAAGAAGAACAGCAGCATCATCACAAACCAGATCAGCCCCGCAAACAGCCATTGGCTGGCCCCCATGCCCCGCTCGGCGGCTTTGCCAAAAAACATGCGCGCGATGCCGTAAGCCAGTAGGGCCGCGATAAAGGCGTAGACAGCCAGGTAGTAGAGGTTCACGCCGGACTCCTTCTCGATAAACAGTAATACCCGCTAACGGCGCAGGGTGGCGATCAGCCGGGTGGGATACTCGAGCAGGTTGAGGGCCTCATAGATCGAGCCCATCACCAGGTCGGCGCTTTGCAGCGCGGCGCCAGCCAGCCCCTCGTCGCCCAGGATGGCCACGCCAATGGCGGCGGCGCGCAGCATCTCGGCGTCGTTGGCGCCCTGGCCGATGGCCATGACGGTCTCGGCCCCCAGGCGCTGCACGTACGCGGCCTTCTGCCGCGCCTCGTCGCCCGGTTGTATGCGGATCGCTTTCAGCCCCAGCATGAGATCGATATTATCCTGGCGGCTATAGGTATCCGCCGTCAATAGGTGAATGGTCACCCGATCGCGCAGCGCGGCCAGCGGCTTGGCCACTTTGTCCAGCAGGTGGCCGTCTTTGGCGATGGTGCCATTAACGTCGCTAACCAGGTGCGCGATGCGCAGGGTGCCGCGGCCGGGGATGTCGAGTTGGATCATGCGTCGCGTGCTCCTCGCGCCCGGCGCCTGTGCCGGGCGCGGGTATTATAGTGGGCTTTCGTCTTCGCCCTTCACCAGGTCGGCATACGTCTCGCGTCGCCGAATCAGCCGCACGGCCTCCCCCTCCACCAACACCTCCGCCGGCCGCGGCTGCGAATTGTAATGCGACGCCATGCTAAAGCCATACGCCCCGACGTCCAGCAGCGCCAGCCGTTCCCCGGCGGCCAGCGGCGGCAGGCGCCGCGCGCGGGCCAGCACGTCCGCCGACTCGCAGATCGGCCCCACCACATCGCTGTCCTGGGCCGCGCCGCCCTCGGGCTGGTACAGCGGCACGACGCGGTGATAGGCATCGTACAGCGCCGGGCGCAGCAGGCTGTGCATGCCGGCGTCCACCACCAGGGTGCGCCGCCCGGCCACGTTCTTCACCGCCTGCACCGTCGCCAGCAGCGCGCCGGTGTTGGCCACCAGGTGGCGCCCCGGCTCCAGGTGGAAGGCCAACCGCCCGGCCAGCGGGCGCAGCCGCTCGACGATGGGCGCGGCGAACTCTTCGATGGACGGGAAGTGGTCGGTCTCGCGGTAAGCCACCGGGAAGCCGCCGCCCAGATCCAGCGTATCCAGTCCGGGCACCTGCTCCATAAAGGCCAGCGCCACCTCGATGGCGCGCAGGGTGGTCAGCGGGTCGGGCACCTGCGAGCCAATGTGGATGTGCGCGCCGCGCAGGTGGAGGGCCGGGAACTCATCCGCGCGCCGGGCCAGCGCCAGGGCCTCGGCCACCGGCAGGCCAAACTTGCTGCCCACGCCCCCGGTGCGGATGTGGTGATGGGTGTCGGGCTCCACGTCGGGGTTGAGCCGCAGGGCCACGGTGGCGCGCTGGCCCCGCGCGGCCGCCAGGGCGTTCAGGCGGGCCAGCTCGTCGGCTGACTCCACGTTGAACCACCCCAGCCCGGCCTCCAGCCCCGCGTTGAGCTCGGCGTCGGTCTTGCCCACGCCCGCGAAGACGATGTGGGCGGGGTCGGCCCCCACCCGCAGCGCGCGGTAAAGCTCGCCGCCCGAGACGATGTCGAAGCCGGCGCCTTCGGCCTGGAGCACGCGCAGCAGGGCCAGGTTGAAGTTGGCCTTCATGGCGTAGCAGATGAGCGGGTTGAGCGGCGCAAAGGCGGCGGCCAGCCGGCGGTAGTTCTTGCGCAGCGCGCTCCCCGAATAGACGTACAACGGCGTGCCAAAGTCATCCGCCAGCCGCGCCAGCGGCGCCTGGTCGCAGTACAGCGCGCCGTCGACGGCGTGAAAGCCGGCCCGGGGTGGTGCGGCGGCGCCCGTCATGCAATCACCACCCGCTTGTGGATTTCCCAGATCGGTTCCCACGCGCCGTCCTCCATGTTCGACAGGATAACCACACTCACGTCGCGCTGCGGGAAGTGGCGGATCACCCCGCTGACCCTGGCGTTGATGCCTTCTTTTTGATAGCCCACCACCTGCCCGCCTGCGTCTACGTAGAACCACAGTCCGTAGCCCCACCACTGGTTCCAGCCCTCGCGGGCACGGTAGTGCACCTGCGGTGTCAGGTAGGCCTCGGTCAGCGCGGGCGACCACAGGGTGCCGGCGCCGCGAGTGATGAGCACCACGCCGGAGAACTTGTCCTGGGCCGCGCGGGCTTGGAAGTAAGGGTGGAGGTCGTCGAAAGATTTCATGGGATCGCCTACCTCACCTCCACCACCAGCACCCCCACCCCCGCCGCGTCTGCATCCGCCCCCAACTCCACCACGTGCGCCAGCAAGGCCCCCGCCAGCTTCTCGGCATTGAAGTAGTCCCGCAAGTGCAAGAACCGCGCGATGGCGGCGCTGGCCCCCCCGGGCGCGGGCGCAGCCAGACGCGCCGCGGCCGGGGTGACGGCGATATAGGCATCGCCGGCCCGGCAGGGCAGGGGCGGCGGGGTGGGGGGCAGGGGCTTGACCGTGCCATCCGCCAGGCGGTAGTAGTGCCGGGTGTCGTGTCCGGCGGCGGCCGTGAGGGTGAGCGCGTTGGGGTCCACGAAGACGCACAGTACGCCGGCCGGGCCGAGGCCGTCCAGGCCCTCGGCGGGCGAGGCCGCGGCCGCCAGCGCGGCGGGCGCCTCATCAGCGCCCTGCGCCAGCACGGCCAGGCGGGTAAGCGTGGTGAGCCTCGCCGCAGCCGGCGGCGTGGTGAGCAGGCCAGCCTCGCCGGCCCCCGGGAACGCGCGCCAGGCAAGATGGAAGTTGGGCATGGTGGGCGTAGGGCTGATCGGTGCCGCTAAGCGGGCGCCTGTCGGATAAGCTTTTGGACGAAAGTCGTCATCTCTTGCTGCAAGGTCTGCGCATCGCCCAGCAGGTCCCAAACGGTCGGGCGCAGCGGCAGAGTTTAGCACAGCGCGCGGTGCGGCACAAAAAAGAAACGGGTATTGGGAGGGGCGCGATGGTCCTGCGGCGTTTTTTTATCTCGCCACCCGGCAACTTTGGGATTGCCTCTTGCTGGTGCAACAATTCTTTCGTATGCTCAATCAAACCCGTGGCCCGTTCCACCCGTCTGCCCGGCCGGCCGCACCTGACCAACCGAGACCCACCCATCCTGCTTACACGCTAAGCTTCTGCATCGCGGCAGTGACGGCCCTACCGAATTATGTAGTGGCCGCGTGAATCGATAACGAGTTTGTAAAGTGCCACTACCGCTGCTACTGCCGCTACACCACGACCGGTCCGGCCCGCCCACGCGCCACCTAAATGGAACAAATGCAAAAAACTTAAAATGTTGCTTTCTGCCCTCACTACCCTCACTAGTTATTGTCAACTCCAGGCGGCGCATTCACAGCGTTAAGAAATTATGTTGTGCTGATTAGTGGAACAAATGCAAAAAATCCGAAAAAGTTCAATTCTGGGGTCACCAGACTCACCAAGTACCATCACCGTCGCCACCAGCGCAACCTGCCGACTGCCTACTGCTTACTGCCACTGCAATCCGCCCATTTTCAAGGTGCGCGGTCCAAACCTATACAGGACCGAACCCGTATGGTAGAATCCTGTCCGGCTGCGGCGCAACTTGGATTGCCGCAGACTACTCATGCCGCTCGGACCGGTTCGTGCGTGCGCCCCTGGCCGGGGCGCGGCGGCCGGAACGAAGGGCGGCATTAGACTAACGCAAGGAGTATCCTCAATGGCCGCTATCTCAATGAAAGCCCTGCTGGAAACGGGCGTCCACTTCGGTCACCGCACCCGCAAGTGGAACCCGCGCATGAAGCCCTACATCTTCACCGAGCGTAACGGCATCCACATCATCGACCTGCAGCAGACGGTCGCCGCGCTGGAGCATGCCTACAACCTGGTGCGCGACACCGTGGCCAAGGGCGGCGTGGTGCTGTTCGTGGGCACCAAGCGCCAGGCGCAGGA
>CAYUYN010000266.1:0-2414 GCA_964449185.1 uncultured Anaerolineales bacterium
CTATACACTGGCCTGCGAAGGCGACGGAATGCTGTGCGCCTCGCTGCTCATCGTTCGGTATCTCACCGGCGCCCGCGCCTACGCTGGGGATGTCTACGACCTGGATTTAGAAGGAACCCTGACGCTGGTCCACTGTGGCGCGCCGGCTTCGCTGGCGTTAGCCCGCAGCGAGGTCGTGCTGGCGCAATCGCAAGCCGCCTTGGAACGAGGCTTTGCCAGCATGACCTGCCGTCCGCGACTTGCGACAGGTCCGGTGACCCTTTTCAGATTCTATGGACAGGACTGCAATAAGATGCATATGGCCTTGGCTGACCTCTCGAGCAGCGAACTGTCGCCCAATCTGACGGTCAAAGTCAGGCTGAGCGGCAATCGTTGGGCTTTCCTCGAACAGTGTTTGGGCAATCACTACGTCGTGGTTGCCGGAGACATGCGTGACGAACTGCAGCTGCTGGCCAAATGGCTTGGCATCACCGTTTTTGAGACATAGCGACTGAGTCACGGATGCCGCAACTGGCTGTATTTCCCAAGTGCTTCCTCGACGACCTCATCGTTCACAAATCGATGACGCTCTTCGATTGGATCGGACAAGCCGGCCAACTGGGCGTCGATGGCCTGGAGATGCACTATCTTTTCTTCGAAGGCGTGACCGATGCCTATCTGGACAAAGTCAGTGCGGCCTGCGCTGCCGCTGGCTTGGCCATCCCCATGCTGTGTTTCTCCACAGTAGGCGATATTCACACCTTCCCGAGCAAGCGCCAGGCAAATATCTTTGCCAATGCCTCGCTCTCCCCCGGTCACCAACGCGTTCCTGCCCGCTAATGCCAGGTCCATGTTCCTGTTCCCTCGTTGAGCTGCCAGGTTGGCGGCGTTCCGACAATTGTCTGCCGACCGTAGCGTTTAGTGCCGCGTCGCCCATTTACGCTGCGCCGGCAGACCGCGCGGCGGTGACTACTGCACGCTTCTTCTCGGCGATCCTGAAGCAGGCGCACTGGTTCTCACACATGAGCCGTGTGGCCAGCGCCATGGCTTCGGCTTCGCTCAGAAGAGCTTCGTCAACCTCGGCTTGCAGCGCGCGCGTAAACCAGCGCCGGGCCTGGTGAGCATAGGCCACGACCGCGCCGGGCCAACCCGTGTCGCCGCCGAAGACGAAGACCTTGTTGGACGGGACGGTATGTAGGCAGCGCCGGATGAAATCGCACGTGCTGTATGGGTCAATGCTCCAGGTCCAGCACAGATCCACATAAACGTTAGGGTAGTGCTTGGCCAGTGCGATAAGCTCGGCACTGTAGGGATAAGCCGTGTGCATGAGCACGAACCGCGCCTCGGGATACCGCGCCAGCAGACCGCATAGGTGGCCGGCTCGAATTAAGTCGACCGGCATGCGGCTGTGACCAGCGTAGTAGCCAGTGTGGATTTTGAATGGCAGGTCGTGCTCGATCCCCAGCTCTACGCCTTTGGCCCAGCACCAGTCGCCCAGGCACAGCCGATCGGCTTCGCTGACAGCCTGGGGGGCGGACAGGTAGGCCGTCAGAGCTTGCGCCGCCTCCTGATCCGTCCGCTGCTGCCAGTACAGGGTCCGCTGGTAGGCGTGTTGGGCCTTGATGGCAACTGCGACCTGGGCGTACTTCTCGAACAGCGCTTCCATCGCTCGGCGCAGCCCGCTCAAGTCGCCGACCTGGATGCCCGTCTCTTGTGCCAGCGCCTCAAGATCGGGTGTGCCATTGCAAAAGCTCCACCAGGAGAGGTCGTAGAAAAAGAAATCGGGTCCGGAGGCATCCGGCCGGCACGGCCAGCAGAAATCGTCTACCTGCACGTGATCAAGTTTGGCACGCTCGCGCAGCAAGCTCAGTCGCTGGCCGGGCTGCCGTAGCCGTTCGTGCCGGGGCTGGGCCGCCTCGAGTGCTGCGGGGGTGATTTCTTCTATGTCATACAACTCGCGCGCGATGAGCTGGACGGCTTCGCCATAGCCGGTGTGGCGAACGGCCTGCCAGGCTTTATGGACACCTGCAAACCGGGCGCGGAGATCCGGATCCGAGCCGTTCACCAGGAGGGCCACGGCTGGCTGGGTCGCCCCGGCGACGATCAAATCCGCAGCCACATAGTTGGCAAAGAGGCTTTGCAGGATGTCGGGCCCGCGGTCGACGTATTCTTCTTCCGATTTGAGATGCTCATGCGTGTCGCAGAGAAGGGTTTTCTGTATGAGTTGCGCGAGGTCAGTTGTCATAGTCGCATTTCCTTCCCGGATCGCTCAATCATCTCGTTTGAGGGCTGTTCGCTTTGTATGGCTCGCGGCGCAACCGAAATGGCCAAGACCGTTCGTCAGGTTGGACGATCCGGTGAGTATAGTGCCACTTGGCCAGTTGCGGTTGCGGCCGCTTGGCCTCTGTTTTGTCCGATGACTGCGAGCCAACCTG
>CAYUYN010000266.1:2514-5798 GCA_964449185.1 uncultured Anaerolineales bacterium
GCTGGCGACGGCGGCGTTGTTAACCAGGATGTCGAGGCGGCCCCAGGCGTCGAGCGTGGTCTGCACGCCGGCCAGCGCGGTGGCCTCGTTCTGAACGTCTCCGTGTAGGTGGCGCGCGCGTTGACCGGTCGGATCCAGACGGCGAGTCACGGCCGCAGCGCCATCGCCGTCGCGGTCGACGACGAGCACGGCGGCGCCTTCGCGGCAGAAGCGCTCGGCGGTAGCCGCGCCAATGCCGGAGGCCGCTCCGGTGACAATGGCCACTTTGCCAGCTAAGCGGTCACTCATAAGGCCCTCCCACAGGGAATTGTTAGAACTCGACGGGTAGTGAAACCAGCCCACGCAGCAAGCCATGCCGTTGCCATTCGACCGCCTCGCCTGCCAGTCGTAGGCCCGGCAGCCGGCGCAGCACCGTGCCGATGGCGAGCGGGGCCTCGAGGCGGGCCAGGGGCGCGCCAACGCAGAAGTGGATGCCAAAGGCAAAGGCCACATGGCGGTTGGGCTGCCGGGAAATCTGGAACTGGTCGGGTTGGGGGAAGACCGCCGGGTCGCGGTTGGCGGCGCCGAGCATCTGCAGCACATAGTCGCCGCGCCGCAGGCAGGCGCCGCCGTATTCCAGGTCTTCGGCCACGCGCCGGGGGTTACGCTGCAACGGGCTCTCGTAGCGCAGCATCTCCTCGCTGGCGGTGCTCATCAGCATCGGGTCGGCGCGGAGCTGCTCGAGCCGATCGGGATGGCGCAGCAGCGTGTACAGGCCATTGGCGATCAAGTTGGTGGTGGTCTCGTGGCCGGCGGTGAGCAGGGTGACGCACGTGGTGAGCAGCTCGGCCTCGGTCAGGCGGTCGCCCTCCATCTCGGCGGCGGCCAGGCGGCTGAGCAGGTCGTCCTGGGGCTGGCGGCGGCGCTCGGTCAGCAGATCGATCAGGAACGCGCGCATGGCCAGCAGATGGCGCTGGGAATGCTCCAGCACCTCAGGCGTCACGACGCCCATGCCCTGAAAGGCCAGGATGCCGTCGGACCACACTTTGAAGTCTTCGCGGGCCTCGGGCGGCGCGCCGAGCAACTCCGCAATGACGATGGCGGGCAGGGGATAGGCCAGGTCGCGCACGATGTCCATCGCGCGGCGCGGCTGAACGGCATCCAGCAACTCGTCGACTAATTGCTGGATGCGGGGCCGCAGCTGCTCGATGACGCGCGGGGTGAAGGCCTTGTTGACCAGCGCGCGCAGCCGGGTGTGGTTGGGCGGGTCAGAGCTGATCAGCCCGACGGTGAAGTGGTCCTCGAACGGTTTGAAGTGCGCGCGGCTGCCATCCGGCAGGCGCTCGAGGGCGGCCAGCATGCGGCCCTGGCTGGAGAAGTGCCGCGTGTCGTGCAGGGTGGCGAGGACATCGTCATAGCGCGTCAGGAGCCAGCCGCCCAGCGCCTCGCTGTAGGCCACGGGTGCTTCGGCCCGGAGCTCGTCGTAGAAAGGATAAGGGTTCTGGTAGAAGGCCGGCGACACGAGCTGCTCGTCGAGCGCCGGCCGGAGGGTGGCAGGCATGGCGGCCCCTTTCGCTCAGGGTGACAATCCCAGGAGCCGTGCTGGGTTTTCGCGGCTCATGCAGTCGATGGCGGCCTGGGAGAAACCCGCGGCCCGCAGGTGGGCCAGGTAACTGGCCAGCCCATCTACCGGATACGGGTTTTCCGGCTGGCCAAAATCGGTGGAGAGGAGCGTGGAGCCGTAGCCGACGCGCCGGATGATGGCGGCCAGCTCCGCGAACGGGACAGGCCGGTGGTCAAAGCCCGTCATCGTGGTGATCAGGCAGCGCTCAAACAGCACCTCGTAACGATCGCGCAGTTCCTCCTGCAGGGTGCCCGGCATTTCCACCGGTGGATGCTCGGGGTGGGTAATCACGATCTTGCGCACGCCGGCCGCGCGGGCCGCCGGGACGAGCGTCAGGATCTCGGCCGTGGACAAATGCCCGGTGCCCAGAATGGCATCGTGCTCGGCGATCAAGCGCAGGATGTCTTGCACACCCGGGCGCAGGCCGTGCTCGTCCGTGAGGGTCAGGCCGTGGGCGGGACGCGGGTGCCGATGGACCGCGGCCGAGATGGTGGGCATCCAAATCTGGACTGCGCCGACTTGCAGGGCGGCCTCCACCGCGGCCGGGTTGAACCCGCCCACGGATTCGTTGAGTGCCAGGCCGCCAAAGACGCGCAGGCCGGGGATGACCTGCTCCACCAGTGCGGCGCGGTCGGCGGTGAGGGTCCAGTGCGACTTGAGAACGATGGCGCGCATGCCGCGCGCGGCCGCCATGCGCGCGGCCTCGAGCGCATCCAGCTTGCGCGGCCGGACGTCCGGCGCGGTGTGCACGTGGATATCGATCGTGCCAGTTAAGTCGACGTCGTCGGAGGACAGCATCCAGTTCAGCCCTAAAGTGTCGCTGGTGCGCGCGTCAGGGACAGCGTCCCGATTTGAAAAGGCGCCAGCCGTTCGATGGCCTCGCCGCTCAACGCCTGCCAGCCGGCAGCGCTCAAGCCGGTGAGCCGATAGGCGCCGGCCTCGGCCGGCTGATCGGAGGCATAGCAGCGACAGATGATCCGGTCGTCTTCGACCGCCACAGCGGTCGCGGCCACGCCCGGCCCCACTAGCGCCAATACGTCCTGCTGGGCTGGCAGGTGGCCGCCGGCGCCCGGCTTCAGGCAGGCCAGCAGCCCGTTGGCAAAGCTGCGCGCCGCGCCGGGGACGTCCCCCGCCCGCCAGTCTCCGGCGTGCGGATAGACGGCCGTGCGGATCGTATGCGTGCCGCTGAGCCGCTGGTCAAATGTCTTGGGCCAGCGGCCCATATCGAGGCGGTTGCCAATCGCATCCGTGTGCTCGCCCCAGGCGAACAGGTTGTTCAGCACGCCGTCCTTGACCCAATGCTTGGGCGTGCCCTGGTGGAAATACGCCAGGCCCTGCTCGCCCCCGGAAATATCCACCCAGCCCACCGGGAAGAAGGGCCGCTCGGGCAGGCTCGGCGCGTGGCCAAAGGCTATGCCGTGCCGGATCTGTCCGGCGCCGGCCAGGGGCCACTGGACGCGCAGCTTGGTCTCGTCATCAAAGAACGAGCCAAGCGAGGCCTCGTCAAAGTCAAACGTCCACGTGATCTCGAGCCACGGCAGCGCATGATACAGGCGAATGACGGTTCTGGCACGCACGAGCGGTCCGAGTTGGCCGGTGGCGGTGAGCGTGACACCCAGGGCGCTCCGGCGCAGGCGGGCCGGCGCCGTGGCGTCCCAGGCCAGCTCCGGGCCGCGCGCGG
>CAYUYN010000267.1:0-5793 GCA_964449185.1 uncultured Anaerolineales bacterium
GGGCCAGGTCGCTCAGCAGGCGCCGGTCGGCCGCGCTGAAGCTCTCGCCGGGCGCGCGCGGCGCCACCACCAGCCGGCCGATGGCCTGGCCCTGGTAGACCAGCGGGATCAGCTCGGCCTTGGGCTGGTAGGTCCCGGCCGCCGCCGCGCTGGCGTAGCGCTCGCCCTCTTGGATTTCGATGGCGACATACGGCAGACGCAGGGCCTGGGCCACCGTTTCGACGATGGTGGTCAGCTCGCGGCCGGGCGCCAGGGCCGCCTCCAGCCGCTGCCCCAGCCGCGAGAGGGCCGTGGCCGGGTCATCACGCTCGCCGTACATCAGCCGGTTCACCGTCGTCTGCAATCGCTGGCGCAAGGGCTGAAAGACGACGGCCAACATGCCTAGCGCCACTACCGCCAGCAGCGGGTTGTTGAAGTTTTGCAGGACCACCCCGGCCACGCCGACCACGACCACATACAGGCCGATGACGCAGGCGGTCAGCGCGCCATAGACCAGGGCGCGGTTGAGCAGCAGGTCGATGTCCCACAGCCGGTACCGGAAGATCGAAAAGGCCAGGGCCAGCGGGAAGAAAGCTAGCAAGGCGAGTTGCAGGTGATGCGAAAGCAGCAGCACCAGGGCGGCATAGGGTGTGCCCTCGCTGAACGGGATGAACACACTCACGCCCAACAAGCCAGCGACCAGGCTGGTCATGCCCACGACCACCCACTTGGTTTGTTGGCGCTCCAGAGCGGACGACAGGCGCCGATAGCGATAGATTTGCACGCAGGCGCCAAAGATCAGCGTCACCAGGAAGCTCGGGAACCAGATGTCGTAGGCGTTGGCCGCATCAGCGAACAACAGCCAGGCGGTCGTCAGCAGGAAAGCAATGACGATGACTGTGCTGAACACGGCCATCCACCGAGCGCCAAAGCGGCCGTTGGGAAAGAGAAAGATGAAGGCCAGCAGGCTCGTAAACCCGCTCGACCAGACCAGCACCTCGCGCACGACCCGGATAAGCTGGCGCCACGGCTGATGGTAGTAGGACCAGGTCTCGGTGTAGCCGCCCAGGCTGAACATCACCGGCACCACCATCAACAGCACGGCCGCCAGCCAGGCCACTGGCTCCTCTGCGCGGCGCCAGGCGATCAGGGCCGCCACGCCGATGCACACGAGCGCGACCACATAGTTCAGCCCCATGAAGTATGCGCCGTAGGCCTTTTGGGTCATGAAGCCGGCCACGGCCGGATAGGTTTGTTGAAATTGCCAGTCGAGGTAGACGGTGCGCGCGTTGATGGGCACCATCAGCAGCAGCAGGCCCACGCTCACGGCGGCGATGAGCAGCCAGGCGGCGCGGGCCAAGTTGGGCCAGATTCGTGGTCGAGGCGTTAATGCGGTCAAGGGGTTGTCTCGCGGTCTGTTTCCGCGCTTCGCTCTGAGCTGATTATGAGCTTTGAGCAGTCATTGAGTCAATCCAGCGCAGAATTTTGAGCAGGTTCTTGATGGGTTTAAGGACGTTCATCGGCGTCAACGGATGGATCAACGGCTCAACGGATAAATACAGGCCACACACGCGCAAGGAATCCGCTCTAGAATTTTGGGTTACGCGGCCAGCGGGTGCTCGGCAGGCCGGGCCGTCAATGTCAGCAGCCCCATCCACATCCAGCCCAGGCCCAGGCCGTAGCCAATTATCGCTAACTGCCAGTCGCTCTCACCGGCCACAAAGCCCAACGCAAAGGGGAGCAAGATTCCCAGCAAACCAACCGCCAGCGGCAGAAGGTTCAGGGGCGACCGGCGCTTGGCGCGCCAGTTCGCCAGCCCTAAAATTATCAGGCCGATGACATGGCCCAGCAGGCCGAATAATATCAGGGGCCAGCCGGCGTCCCACCTGAACCATTCGGACAGGATAAAGCCAACTGACAGGGTGATCATCCCCAGCCAGGCCGTCACCAGGCCCAGCCCACTCAGGCGGGTCGGACGCTCGCGGCTGGCCAACCCCGCGACGGCAATGGCCAACAGGGTGCCCGCGCCAACCATAGGCCAGATCGTCAATGCATTGGAGTCACCCGTGCTGAAACGCATCGCCCAGACCCAAACCCAGACCCACAGCCCGCCGCCCACCAAACCGG
The DNA here is from genome assembly GCA_964449185.1 of uncultured Anaerolineales bacterium. Classification (GTDB taxonomy): domain Bacteria; phylum Chloroflexota; class Anaerolineae; order Anaerolineales; family UBA6663; genus CAYUYN01. The sequence continues at coordinate 2,107 of CAYUYN010000267.1, forward strand.
CCACGCCACCGCCGCGCACGAGCCACCCGTGGGCCCGGGGACGCCATAGCCAGAGGCCAGCCACGAGCGGCACCGCCACGACTAGAACGAGCAGCAGCCAGCGGATGGGAACCGGCGGTCGCAAATCCGGCAAGGGCAGCGGCGTGCGTGTTTGATACGCCGGGCACAGTTCAGGGTAACGCGGGTCGCAATACTCAAAGCGCCCGCCCACCATCGTTGCCAGCACGCTTAGCTTTCTTAGCTCAGCGGCGGGCGCAGTCAGTGGATTGCCCGAAATCACGATCACATCCGCATACTTGCCGGGTTGCAAGCTACCGACTTCCTCTTCGCGGAAAAGCGCATAGGCCGACTCAATCGTCATGATGGACAAGGCTTCTGGCACCGTGAGCGTGTCGTCACGCAGCCAGTCTGGCGCGGGACACGTGTAAGACCGATAAACATCGGTGCGCGTGACGAAACCGTACAGGTGAACAAAGGGGTTGGTCGAGAGAAAGGGGTAATCGCTATGCCAGGCAATGTGCAAATCGGGATTGGCGGCGCGCAGTTCGCGCCACGGCCATTCCCACTCGCGGTAGCCTGCGGGCAGAGGCGGGCCAAAGGGCGTACAGGCCGGATACTGACCGTTAAGCACCGGCACAATCCCCAGCTCGCCGAAGCGCGGTATAAATTCGGGCCGCAGGACGCTGACGTGTTCGAGACGATGGCGGTAAATGTTCGGCCCGCCGTCCAGCGCAACAGCGATGGCGTCTTGGGCTTGCGCGACCGCGCGATCACCGATGGCATGAATCGCCACCTGATAGCCGCCGGCTTGCGCCTCAGACACCATCCGGTTCAGCTCAGCTTGGGTCAGCCATAAATCGCCCTGTCCCCGGCCCGGTTCAAGTTCAAAACTGAGCGCCACGCCCCCGCACGAGCCGCCATCGGTGAAAATTTTGACGCCACCCATGCGGAGCATCTCGCCGGGTTGGCGCGCGGGTGGATATTTTTCGTACCAGTCGCCTTGGGCTTGGCCGCAATTGGTGTTGGCGACCAAGTACAAACTGGTGCGGACCCGCAACGCCCCGCCTAGAGCAAAAGCCTGCATCTCCCGCACAAACGGCTCGTCCACGTACAGATCGCCCAGCGTCGTAATGCCATTGCTCAGGGCCAGGTATTGGGCCTGATCCAGGCTGCGCCCTTGCGAACGGGCGTCATTCAGAATGTGCGTGTGCGCGTCCACAAAGCCGGGCATGAGGGTGCGGCCCGCCAGGTCAATCACCGTTGTTCCGGCCTGTTGCCGGGCCAGAATTTCTTGATCGCTCCCCAGCGCTTCGATTTTTTCACCCCGGAGGGCGATGGCTTCGACGAGGGGTTGATCGGAGACCATCGTCAAGATCACGCCGTTGTGGAAGATGATGGACTGCGCCGGGTCAACCGTGGCGGTGGGGCGGGGCGCGGCCGGCGCGGCACACGCGGCACACGCGGCCAGGGCCAGCGTGAGCCAGAACATCCGGGCGACACGTCTCATGGCTAGAACAAGCCTGTCAGACCGGTCAAACCGGCGAACACGACGAGGAACATTGCCAGGCCGGCCACCAGCCCGATGACCAGCAGCACGCGCAGCGGCCGGCTCAAACTTGACCACCATCGATTTGGGGCGGGCGGATCAGCCGGAATAAGAAACAGCCGCAGGGCCAGGCCGGTGGCTGGCCCCAGAAGGAGCGCGACCACGATGAAGTTGTAGTCTTCCGGTCCGGCGCTGAGCCCAAACCCCAACCACCAGGCGCCGGCCACTAACGGCAGCCACCAGCCGGCATGCGCGAGCGCCCGCCGCAGCGCCAGGTATTGGCAGACGGCGACGATGATCCCGCCGCCGACGATGGTGAAAAGCCGGTAGGGCGCAGCGTCGGCTATGGCATGCACCAGGCCGTAGCCAACTATGTTAAACACGATCCAAGCGCGATCAGGGCCACCCCACGCCCGCAGCAGGAGCGCCTGCAACCCGGCGATGAAAAGGCCCGACACGCCGCCAAAGATGAAGCCGCTTACACCGGCGCTCAGGTCGAACTCGACCTCGCTCCAGCGCAGCGTGCCATAGCTGCCTGGGAAGTGCAAACCACCGGCCAGCGCCACGCCCACCAGGGTGAGGGCCGTCCACTGAAAGACGCCTAACCAGCCAATGCGGCGGGTCGTCAACGGTTGCTCTGTCATAGCTTCCCTCCGTGTCCCGTTAGCGCTCAGGCCGTGGCCAGCGGCGGCGTTGCCGCCGGTCGCGGCGCCAGCGCCAACCCACCCGCCACGGCCTCCAGCGCGCGGCTCATTGGCACCAGCCCACTGAGGCCAAAGACGCCGATCAACAGCGCCGGCACACTGAGGCCAAGATAGACGGCGGCACTCAAGCCACTGCGCCAGAAGATCGATAATCTGGGAGACATCGCTGATGTGCGCATCGCGCCTCACCTCATCGTTAAGACAATTGGCTGTGCAGGCCGAGCCTGGACACTGGCGGGCTGCGGGTGACCCGATCAGCGTCGTGCGGGGTCCGATGGCCAGGCCCGCAGGTGGAGCAGTGTCAGCCCGGTCAGCAAGCCGTAACCCGCCCCGGCAAGCATGCCTGGCAGCCCGTGCTGCAGCAGGCCGAGCTCGGGCGTCCACGGGACGTGCAGCATCCCGAGCGCATCCAAGAGCAAGGTGCCCAGTAACCAACCCAGAGACCATCCGGCGACGCCGGCCAGCAGCCACCACCCGGATGACGGCCGTTGCCGCCGCAGCAGCCGCCACTGCAGCACGCCGGTGACCACGCTGCTGGCCAGCACAGCCAGGCTCAGGTCCCGCGCCTTCGGAAAGCCATCAGCCAGAAAATGCTGCAGCCCGATGCCGGCTGAGACGGTCAGAATCCACCATCGAGAAACCGGCCAATGGCGGCGCAGCAGGCGCCATTGCGCCAGTCCGATAAAAAGAGATGGAACGGCGCCTAAGAGCACACCCAACAGCGCGGGCTCGAGCTCGAACCGCCCTAGCCGCGCCAGGTTGGGCGGAAACGTGAGGGCCAGCGGAAAGTTGTGAAACAGCGCGCCCACCAGCCCGAAACCGATCAAGTTTGCCAACAACCATATCAGCCCGGTCAGCCACACGGCCGAAGGGCGGGGTTTGACCTGGGTCGCCATGCGCGCCTCCGCTGGACCGCCGCTATTCCACGGTGATCGTGATGGTCTGCGTCATCCCAGCGCCGCTCAACGCCGTATGCGCGCCGTCGGCGGCCTGCAGGCACAGGCTATGCGCGCCGGGCGCCAGCTCCAGGTCGGCCTCGAGCTGGCCCTGGCCGTAGTGCAGGTGCTGCTCGTCCTTGGTAATGATCTGGCCCGGCGCGACGCAGGCCGTGTCCACCATGATGTGCAGGTGGCCGGCGCCGGCCTTGACCTCGCCCGCCGGCTCGACGGTGAACTGTTCGGCGCTGAGCGTGACGCGCACCGGGCTGGCAACGATGGCGCCATCGGCCGGGTTGGTGAAGAAGACCCGCGGCGCTGCCGCTGGGCTGGTGCTGGCACAGGCGCTGAGCAAAAGGGGCAGAAACGCGGCAAACGACCGGCGGGCAAGTGAAGGACGCATGGGATATCTCCAGTAGGGGTTAGCGGATGCGTCCACTCTACGAGGGATGTGTCCCCATTGTCATGGGGGTTCACCCCTATTTGAGCTGGGCAAAATGCC
>CAYUYN010000268.1:0-5768 GCA_964449185.1 uncultured Anaerolineales bacterium
CGGCCGGCGCGCTCTTCGCGGCGGCATCCCTTCGGGAACCGCAGCGCCTAAAGCGGGGTTTCAGACACGCTCTTAGGCCCAGGTATCAATCCCGGCCGTTTTCCCCGGAAAACACACCAATTCGACCCATTATGTCGCCCCAGGGGCCTGGCTTGTGGATAAGTACCCCTAAACCTGTGGAGAACCGGCCCTATCTGGGGACAGATGAATCACCTGTCAAGTTGCCTTTTTGACGTTATGGCATGACGTATCCCCATATCTGGGGGTGACTCAGGTAGCTAAGGGCAGATATTTGGCTTAGCAGCGCGCAGCCCGACACTGCCCCGTTATGACGCGCCGATCTCTCCCCACTCTCCACATTCGCCTCCCAGCGCGGCTGGGGAAAAAAGTTTAAGGTGCGACCGAAGATACGGTCTTGACTCAAACGACTCGGACTGCCTGTAGGGTCACTTCCGGCGCGCCGGCGCGTTGTCCACATATCAACAGGCTCTACTACGACGACTAATATATATACATTTAACTAACAGTAAGTATGTATACGGGAGAAAAACCAAGAAGAACCGCCTTGACCAACACAAAGGGCCTTCACTGTTACAGAGACAGTGAAGGCCCTTGTTCCTCAACGGTTGCGCCGGCGCCTAATACTTCCGCGCGCTCAGGCTGGTCAGCGGGTTCTTGTCCCGCTCGGCATCTTTGCGGCGCGTCTCGATGTCGCGGCTGAGCGCCCTCCAGTCGGGCGTGACCAGCATCAGCCCCCGGAAGTCGCTGGGCAGCACGAACTCATTCAGCCACAGCCGCAGGAAGCGCCGCTCGACCGGGTAGCCGTTCAGGTCCACGGCCAGCGCCGTGCGCCCGGCATACGGCTGGATGAGCCACTGCTTGGTCCAGCGCACGCCCTGCGGCGAGAACATCACCGGGCGCGTGGTGTGGATGCGGCGGCAGGAAATGGCCAGGCGGTACAGCGGCGTGCTGAGCAGCAAGTGGTTGGGCAGGCACTGCACGTAGCTGAACGCGGGGCCGACCACGGTGTACACATACAGCAGCCCCGCCACCACGCTGATCGCCAAAAACGCCGCCTGCATCCACTGCGTGTTCACCGGCGCCGGCGCCCGCCACCACAACACCCCGCTCCCCAGCGCAATCAGCAAAGCCGACTTGCGCCAGGCGCGTAAAGGCGCCGGTGGATGAGAAGGGGATACTTCTTATTGGAGGCCATGTTGGAAGGAGGTAATTAGAAATTGGAGATTCAATCTCCAGTCTCCAATCTATAATCTCCAGTCTCTGTTTACACCCCGTTGTTCGCCCTAAACGCCGCAATCTGCTCGCGCAGGGCGCGGCGCTGTTGCAGTGCGGTCTCGGCCGGAGCCTTGAGCGCCGTCTGGTAGGCGGCGTCGGTGCTGCTCACCGCGGCCAGCACCTCGTCGGCGCGGTTCAAGGCCTCGGCCTTGAGCGGCTCGACCAGCGTGCGCTTCCAGCTCTGCGGCCCATCTTCGACCTTCTGCGAGATCTTCAGCAGCACCTTGTCGGCGGCGTTGTCGGTCATCTCGTTGACGTGGGTCAGCACGCTCTCGGTGGAGGCCAGGGTGGCGCGCACCTTGGTGCCGATGTTGAAGGGCAGGTGATCGATCACGAAGCCCACGAAGCCGCTGAAAGCCGAGGCCATGCCCGCCAGGGCCGTGCCGGCCGTCTCTTGCGCCGAGCTCTCCACCGACCACAAGCCGACCTTCAGTTGCACCACGCGCTCGCCCAGCCACGCCATGGCGCCGGCAAAGTCCGGCAGGCTGAGCTCAAAGTTGGCCAGCAGGCCGCGGGCCGAGTCCAGCCCGCCGCGCAGGGCGCCGGCCGGGGTCAGCAGGCCCAGCAGCGCGCCGCTCACGGTCGACAGGCCGCCTTCAATCGCGCCGTCAAGCCCCACGGCTTCGAGCTGCTCGAACAGGCCCACCAGCTCGCCGGTGCGCGTCACCTTGACGTTGGCCGTGTCGAGCGCCGCCTGCGCCGTGCCGAGCTGGCCCTGCAAGCCCGCGGCTTCCTGCTGCGCCGCCGTCAACGAGGTTGAGAGCTGCGCGTTCTGGCTGTTGGCCAGGGCCAGTTGCGCCTGCCATTCGGCCGCCTGGGCCTGGAGTTGGGCATACGACATCTCCAGCAGCGTGCGCGCGGCCGTCACATCCTGCATTTGTTGGCTCAGGTCCACCACCGTGGCGGCCGGCACTGTGGCCGCCGGCGTCCCGTTCAGTTGGTCCTTGCTCCAGGCCGCCACCCCGCCGGCCGCTAATCCGGCCGCACCCAGGCCCAGGGTCTTAATCAGAAAACGACGGCGGGCCATCTGGCCCTGGTCAACGCGCGAATTTGCCATGTCTACCTCACAAGTTCTACAGCAGCGTTCAGAGGACGCCTTTCTCGCTAATTAGTGACGAACAGTAATTGTAACCCGCTTGTTGGTAAATAGTATCTAAAACTTATCTTAACAATTTTGACGGACATTTGTTCCATTTGCAAGAGGCAAAATTAGCTCGAGCCGCTCAAGCGCTGCCTGCCGCGCGACCTCAGTACCGTCCACCCGCACGCTCAGCCCCTCGCCCACGCGCCAGGTGATGGACACGTCGTGGCCCTGCACCCGGGCGTTTTCCAGCGAGAAGGAGTCAAGGCCAAAGGGCAGGGGGTGGATCACCAGCCGGCCGTCGACGCTGGGCTGGAGCCCGGCCACGAATTGCACCAGCAGGTCGCTGATCCAGGAGTGCATGTAGTCGTCGGTGCCCCGGAAGAAGGGCGCCGCGCCGGTGAACGGGTTGTAATACTCGTAGGAGGTGGGCCGCGCCAGGTCGCCGTCCAGGTATAGGCTGTGCACCCAGCGCCGCAGCAGCTCGGCGGCCTGGGCCGCCAGGCGCGGCTCGTCGAAGCGCTGCGCCGTGTGGGCCAGGGCCTGGGCCACGTGTGAGGTGGTCATCAGCCAGGCGCGGCCGTTCCAGGGGCAGTTGTGGCGGCGGTCCTTCCACTCGCCCTCCGCGTTGAAGGTTGGGTCGTCCAGCGACGTGGCCGGCAGCGGGCAGGGGGTCCAGAACTCGTCGGGGTTGAAGAGATGGTCAAAGGCGCGCAGGTGCTCGCGACCGGGGATGTCGCTGAGGAAGGGATAGAAGCCGACCGCGGCCTTGGACGGGCAGCGCTCGCCGGTCAGCGGGTGGACATCCAAGAAGAAGCCAATGTCCGGGTCCCACATGCGCTCGCGCACCGCCGCGGCGATGGCCTCGGCCTCGCCGGTGAAGCCGGCCGGCAGGGCCTCGCCCAGCAGCGGCGCCAGCCACTCCAGGCAGCGGAATAAATGATAGGCGTAGACCGTGGCATCCACGCCCTTGAGCCGCAGCGGGCCCCACAAGTCGGCTCGCGGGTCCACAAACTGGTAGCGGGCCATGTACTCCTGCCCGGTCTCGGCCTGGTTGTGCACGTCGTACAGGTGCGTGCCGTCAGCGTCGTGCGCCCGCTGGTAATAGCCGGCGTAGCCCACCAGCGCCGGGAACATCCGCCGCAGAAAGGCCTCGTCGGGGTGGACGGCGTGCAGCCCGCGCAGGGCCGCGCCCCAGTCGCCGTGGTACAGGGAGCCATTGTCGGCGCGGGCGCCGGGACCGGTCATGATGCCGCCCACAAAGGAGCCATCGGCGCGCTGGGTGGCGGCGAAGTTCTCCAGCGAGCCCTGCGCCAGCGCCGGGTCGTGCAGCCAGCGCGCCTCGCGCAGGTGTGCCTGGGCCGAGTAAGAAATCTGATGTCGGAACCAGCCGGTGTTGATGCCCTCGAAGATGCCCGGGCGCGCCAGGTTGAAGCGGCCGCCGGTGTCGAAGGCATTCAGGCGCAGGCCGAAGAAACGGTAGTAGTAATACTTCTCTAAATAAGGGTCCGAGCAGCGGAAGCGCGGCAGGCCCTCGAAGAAGGCCTGCCAGCCGCGCTCACTGCGCAGCAGCGGGCCGGCCGGGTTGGCGGGCGCCGTGGCCATGGCCCTGGCGCTAGGGACCTGCGCAGGGTGGCCGTGGCTGCCCGGCGCCAGGGCCGCGTGCAGGTGCTCGGCCGCCTCGGCCTCGCTGGGTGCCAGGGCACAGCCAAAGGTGATCTGCTGGGTCTCGGCCTCGGCCAGCTCGAGCGGGTAGGCATAGGCCAGGTAGAGCAGGGTGTTGGCCGTGTCGCCGCGCGGCCCGCCCGCGAGCTTGACCGTATTGGGCAGGCGCGCGTGCCCCGCCGCCATGCGGGAGTTCTCGTAGAAGGGGCTGAGCTCCCAGCGCGGGTGGTTGGCATGGCCGGTGCTCCACTCGGAGTGGTTGACCGCGTACGAGTCTGGCGCGCGGTCGGCGCCCAGCGCGAACGACACCGTGTGCGCCGCCATGATCCCCCCGCCCGGCAGGTGGCGGGTAAAGGTGAAGGGCGCGCGCGTGCCGGCCTGGGGCAGGGTCTCCATGTCCAGGCTGGTGTTGGCGTGCGGGTTCTTGGGGTCCGGCGCCGGGCCGCGCGGCTGAGCCGTCCACAACACCAGGGTCAGCTTCTGCGGGCGCGCCAGCAGGTTGGTGATCTGCCAGCCCGAGAGGAAGACGTCCTCCGGGCTGAGGGCCTTGTCTTCCTGGACGCGCAGGTTCACGCTGTCGGAGGCGGTCGCCGCCGGGAAGGCCGCCGGGTCGGCGGCGGCGCCGCCGGGCGCGCGGTAAAGCTGCGACAGGCGCGCGGGGCTCCAGCCGCGCGCGGCCAGGGTGAGCGGCACCGGCCGGCCGGCCTCGTCCAGCACGGTCACGGTGAAGAGCGGCTCAACGGCGTGTTCGAGGTAGCCGGCGTGGTCCCAAAAGCCGGGGCGGTCGGCCCACCGGGGATACTCGGGCGCCCACACACACAGCCGCCCGCCGCCGAGCGATAGTTTGTCAGTGCGCCGGAGCAGGTCAAGCGGAGAGAACGGAGTGTCCATGCGTTGTTGTCATTGGGCCATCGGGACGGTGAAGGTGAAGGTGCTGCCCTCGCCCAGCGTGCTTTGCACGCTGATCTGCCCGCCCAGCAGCTCCACCAGGCGCCGGGTGATGTGCAGTCCCAGGCCCCAGCCGTTCTGCTCGCGGATGGTGGGCTCGTCCGAGCGGAAGAACTGGTTGAACAGCTTGGCCTGGTCGGCCGCGGAGATGCCATAGCCCTGGTCGCGCAGGCTGATGCGCACCCAGCCCCCGTCTGGCACGGCCGCCAGGGTGAGACCACGGCCGGCGGGCGAATATTTGTGGGCGTTGTTGATGAGGTTGGCCAGAATCTGCGCCAGCCGGGCCGAGTCGGTGCGCAGCGGCGGCAGGCCGGGCGGCAGGTCTTGGGCGAGCGTCTGCTGCTTGCTCTCCAGTTGGCCGCGCAGGGTGTTGAGCGCATCGCGCACGCAGTCGCGCAGGTCCACCGTCTCGATCTCCACCTTCAGCCGGTCGCTCTCGATGCGGGCGATGTCGGCCAGGTCCGAGACGAGCACCGACATCCGCTCGACGTTGCCGCGGATGACGCCGGTGAACTGCTCCTGCTGCGGGGTCAGCGGGCCCACCATCTTGAGCAGGTCGGTGTAGCCCTTGATGGAGGTCATGGGGATCTTCAGCTCGTGCGACACGGTGCGCACGAACTCGCTCTTGGCGTCGTTGGCGTGGCTGAGGGCCTCGTACAGCCGCGCGTTCTCGAGCGCGATGGCGGCCTGGTCGGCCAGCCGCGCCACGAAGGCCAGCGCCTCCGCCCCAAAGGCCTGCCCCGCGCGCTCGGCCACGATGACGGCGCGCACGCGCCCC
>CAYUYN010000269.1:0-5754 GCA_964449185.1 uncultured Anaerolineales bacterium
AAGGTCCAGGCCAGCCCGCTCGCCCGCCGCGCCGCGGCCGAACTGGGTGTTGATCTGGAGCAGCTCGCGGCCGCACGACCGGGTGAGCGCCTGGAGCGCGCCGACGTGCACGCTGCCGCCCGGGCCGCCGCGCCACAACCGGTTCCCGCAAGCGCGGGCGCCGAGCAGACTGTCTCCTTTTCCTCAGTGCGCCGTGTGATTGCCGACCGCATGTTGGCCGGGGCGCACACCACGGCTCCGGTGACCCTGACCACCGAGGTCGACGCCACCGAGCTGGTTCGACTGCGCGCGCAGCTCAAGAGTGATCCTGCCGCCGCCAAGCAGCCCATCCCCAGCTATTCCGACCTGATGGCCAAGCTGGCGGCGCACGCTTTGGGCGAACAGCCTGCACTGAACGCACGCCTGGATGGCGACCGCATCACGCAATCGGCGGCTGTCCACATCGGCCTGGCCGTGGATACCGAGCGCGGCCTGCTGGTGCCCGTCGTGCGCGATGTCCAGGCCAAAAACTTGCTGCAGATTGCGCGGGAGGCGGGCGATCTGATCGAGCGCGCGCGGGCCGGGCGCCTGGGCGTCGACGAAATGCGCGGCAGCACCTTTACGCTGACCAACCTGGGCATGTACGACATTGACGCCTTCACGCCGATTATCAACCTGCCTGAGTGCGCCATCCTGGGCCTGGGCCGGATCCAGGCGAAACAAGTGGTGATGGACGCGGCGACGGAGCGCGTGGCCATCCGGCAGATGATGTTTTTGAGCCTGACGTTCGATCACCGGCTGGTAGACGGCGCGCCGGCCGCCCGCTGCCTGCAGCGCATCAAGCAGCTCGTGGAGCAGCCGTATTTGTGGCTGGTGACCTAAAGGAAGGGAGCTATGCAGCCGACCAACGAAGAGCTGGCGCGCGCCCGGGCCGCCCTGGCGGAAGCCGGCTGCGACCTGGCGGTATTGTCGTCACAGGCGAGCGTGACCTATGTCAGCGGCTTCGAGGTGCCGCACGCGGTGGGCGTGGCCGCCGCGGTGGCCTACGCCGCGCCGTTCGCCGTGCTGGGGGTGCGCGATACGGCCACCTGGCTGGCGGCCTCGGTGTTCCAGACCGCCCAGGCCGAACGCGAGTCGCGCCTCGACCACTTGCTGAGCTTTGCCGGGTTCGACAGTTTTCACGCGACCGACCCGCGCGGCACCTATCTGGAGGCGCTGGGGACCGCCCTGCGGCAGGCAGGCCTGGGCCGCGCCGGACGGCTCGGCGTGGAGGGGCGCGCCCTGCCCTATGGCGCGGCGGCCTTTTTGGCCGAGCGCTTCCCGCAGATAGAACTGATTGAAGTTGAGGCGGCCCTCGTGGGCGCACGCCTGACCAAAACTCCGCGTGAGATCGAGCGGCTGCGGCGTGCGGCCCAGATTGGCGACCTCGGCCAACGAACGTTAGCCGAGCTGGCGCAAACGGCTGGTCGCAACGAGTTTGACATGTACGCCGAGGTCATCGCCCGCATGCAGCAGGCGGTCGGGCACGAAATTCCGGTGGTGGGCGAGCTGGTCACTGGCCCGCGCACGACCACGGTGAATTACCCGGGCGGCCCGCGCGACCGCGTCACCCAGCCGGGCGACGCCGCCCTCATGGACATTAGCCAGCGGGTGGACGGCTACTGGTCGGACTGCACCAACACCCACGTCGTCGGCGGTGTCGCGCCAACGGCCCACCAGCAGAAATACGCGCGGGCTTCGCAGGCCGCCTTTGAAGCAGCCGCCGAGAGGCTGCGACCCGGCAAACGCGCGTCGGAGGTGTGGGCGGCGGCCAATGACGCTTACGAAAAGCACGGGCTGGCCATGCCGCACTACATGGGGCATCAGATTGGCGTCACGGTCAACGAGCTGCCCCGTCTGGTGCCCTATGACGACACCCCCATCCGGGCCGGTATGGTCTTTGCAATCGAGCCGGGGGCCTACGAGGGGCCAGGCGGAACGTTTGGGGCCCGCTCAGAAAAGAACGTCTGGGTGACGGCGGCCGGACCGGAAATCCTATCCGATTTCGAATGGGGCATCTAGACGCGCCCGCATGAACAGCCAATCGTTGGGCAACTTCCGGGTCGTGCGGCTAAATGCGACTCTCTTTCCGGTCAGCGAATATGAGGCCGGGCTTTATCGCCGCTACCACTTGCACCCGATCGAAGCCGAGGCCAATACCCACGCTGAGTTGCTCCGGCACCTCACCGATTGCGATGCGCTGTTCGCCATCTCGGTGGCCTTGCCTGCCGCGGTAATCGACCAGTTGACACACTGCCGCGTCATTTCACGGCTCGGCACCGGCACCGACAAGATCGCCGTGGAGGCGGCCACGCGGCAAGGCATCCTGGTGACGAACGTGCCTTATTTCTGCGTCGAGGAGCAGGCCGACCACACCCTGGCTCTCTTGCTCTCACTGGCGCGGCAGATCCCCCGGATGTCGCGCGCCATGGCCGCGGGGACATATGGCGAAGCGCGCGCCTTAGCGCGCACCAATCAACGCATAAAAGGCCGGACCCTGGGCTTGGTCGGGTTCGGCAACAGCGCCCGCCAGGTCGCACAGCGGGCCAAAGGCTTCGGTCTACGGGTGATCGCCACCCGGCGGCGGCAGTCAACGCCCGACCCCGAGGCTGAGGCCCTCGGCGTGGTCATGGCCGATTTGGACACGGTATTGGGCGAGTCGGACTATGTCTCTTTGCACCTGCCCTTGACAGCGGAGACGTACCACCTGATTGACGCGGCGGCACTGCGGAAGATGAAGCCGGGCGCCTTCCTGATCAACACTTCACGTGGGGCGCTGGTGGATGAGTCCGCGCTTATTCTGGCCTTGCGTGAAGGCCGGCTGGGCGGCGCCGGACTGGACACCTTCGAGCAGATTGATGTGTTCACGCCGCACGAAGCCCCACCGACACACCCGCTCCTGGACCTAGAGAACGTCATCCTGACGCCGCATGTGGCGGCGGGTTCCGTGCAAGCGATGCAGGACGTGTCGCGCGGCGGGATCGAGAACGTAGCCGCAGTGCTCAGCGGCTCTTGGCCGCCACCGGCGAACATTGTCAACCACGGGGTCGTTCCGCGCTTCCCATTGCGAGACCACGCTTGGGCGCTGCTCGAAGCACGCGAGAGGACACTATGACACAGCCACTATTTGATTTGAGCGGGCGGGTGGCCTTGGTGACCGGGGCCGCGCAGGGCATGGGCCGTGCCACGGCGATTGCCTTCGCGGAGGCGGGCGCCGATCTGCTTATCTCCGACCTCAACGCGGAAGGCTTGCAAGCCACGGCCGCGCAGATCGAGGCCATGGGGCGACGCGTGCTCGCGACAGCCGGCGACATCACCCAGATCGATCACATCCGGGCGATGTATGCGCAGCTGGATCGAGCGTTCGGGCGGATTGACGTGCTGGCTAACATTGCCGGTCCGGGCCAGCTGGCTCGACCAGAAAGCATTTCGCTCGAGCTGCTGGAGCGCATTGTCTACGGCCTGGTCGTCGCACGCTTCTGCAGCTGCCAGGAAGCCGGCCGCCGCATGCTGGCGGCGGGCAAGGGCAGCATCATCAACATTTGCTCGATCGGCGGCGTGACCGCGCTCGGGCGCGGCAACTTTCCCTACAGCGTGGGCATGGGCGGCGTGGCCCAGATGACGCGCGAGCTGAGCACCGAGTGGAGCGGCCGGGGAGTGCGGGTTAACGCCATCTTGCCGGCGCAGGTGCTCAACCCAGGCCTGGAAGAGCGAATGCGCGCGGACCCTAACCTGGCCGGCGCCCTCCTGCGCGGCCTTCCTATAGGCCGCTTTGGCGAGCCGGACGACATCAAGGGTCTGGCCATCTTCCTGGCCTCGGATGCCTCGGCCTGGATCACCGGCGCGCTCATTCCGATGGACGGCGGCAACCTGGCGCTGAATGCCGGCGGCACTGCCGGTGGAAAGGGCTAAGATGCGCGTCAATACGGCTAAGCAGCGTATGCGGGAAGGAAAAGCCGCTCTCGGCGCCAGCGTTTCGCTGGGATCACCCTGGGCGGCGGAAATACTTTCGCACGCGGGGTTCGACTTTGTGATGGTGGATTGCCAGCACGGCAACTGGGAGGACGAGGGCGCCCTGCTGGCCTTTCGAGCGATCTGTCTGGGCCTCGCCGTCCCCATGGCCCGTGTACGCCAGAATGATTTCTTTGCGATTGGCCGGCTGCTGGATCGCGGGGCCTTGGGGATTATCGTCCCGCTGGTCAACTCCCCGGCCGAGGCACAAGCCGCGGCCAACGCCGTGCGCTACCCGCCGCGGGGCGGACGCTCCTGGGGACCGTCCCTGGCCGGCTACCTGGGCGCCGACTACGGCCAATGGGCCGACCACGAGATATTTCTGGCGGTGCAGATTGAGTCAGCCCAGGCCGTGGAATGTGCGGAAGAGATTATGGCCGTGGACGGGGTCGATGGTTGTTGGATCGGCCCGCAAGACCTGGCGCGGTCCATGGGCCTGGATATCACGACGCCCGCCGGCGCACAGGCGCACGAGGCGGCCATCCTGCGCGTGCTGGCGGCCTGTCGCCAGACCCGGAAAGTGCCGGGTATCGACGGTGGTGGGGAGGCCAAGGCCCGGTATTGGATTGACCATGGTTTCCAGTTTGTGACGGCCGCCAACGATGCCGCGCTGCTGCGGGGCGGCGGCGAGGCGATTGTGAACCGAAGGGGGCCACCGGCCTGACCCTGCTGCCCGACCGTATTTATTGAGGCCCGAGGCACATTGAACGGACTGCGACAGATGGGACTCTGCGAATGCCAACTTTCAAAATAGTCATCACTGACTTCAGCGATCCCGAGCACGAGCTGGAAGAAGCCGAGCTGCGCGCGTCCGGCCTAGATTACGAGCTGGTCCGGCTTAATGCGCGCACGGCCGAGGAGTTGGCGCCGCATACGCGCGACGCCCATGCGCTCATTGTGCAGTGGGCCCAGATCAGCCGCCCGGTGATTGAAGCACTGCGCCAGTGCCTGGTCATTTCCCGCTATGGCATCGGCGTCGACATGATTGACCTGGAGGCAGCGACAGAGCGCGGCATCCCCGTCTGCAACGTGCCGGATTTCTGTATTGACGAGGTGAGCACCCACACCCTCGCCTTTGTGCTGGCGCTGAACCGGCACCTCCTCAGCCACCACACCCACGTCGTCACTGGCCACTGGGGTGGACCCCCGGGCGGCGCGCCCGCGCGGCTGACGGGGCAGGTGCTCGGTGTCCTCGGCTTAGGGAAAATCGGTGGCGCCGTAGCTCGCAAGGCCGGCAGCCTGGGTCTGCGGGTGCTGGCGCACGATCCCTATGTGAGGCCCGAACAGGCGCCGGCGCTTGGGGTAGAGCTGGTCGGCCTGGACGATCTATTGCGCCAATCCGATTACCTATGCATTCACTGCCCGCTGACGAAGGAGACCCGCCACCTGATTGGGGCGCCGCAACTGGCCCGGATGAAGCCCTCGGCTTACCTGATCAACATGGCCCGCGGTCCCGTGGTGGATCAACCGAGTCTTTGCCAGGCCCTCGTCCAAGGTGTCATCGCGGGCGCCGCCGTCGACGTCCTGGAACAAGAGCCGCCAGCGTCTGACGATCCGCTCCTGAAGCTGCCCAATGTCCTCTTCACGCCGCACACCTCGAGCTGGTCGGCGGAGTCGGTCGTGCAGCTGCGGCGCGACGTCGCGCGCAACGTAGTACGGGTCCTGCGCGGCGAGACGCCGCGGGCGGTGGTCAATCCGGAGGCGCTGCGCAGAACCGAAAACAGC
>CAYUYN010000270.1:0-5734 GCA_964449185.1 uncultured Anaerolineales bacterium
GATCTTGTTCATGGCCGGGTCATTCTACACCAGCGCGCCGCAGAACTGATATAATCCCGCACGATGAAGGATGTTGTGACCACCGGTCTTGCCAGGCCCCCGCGGCGTGGGGGTGCCGCACACGGGTTTTGCCCGCGTCCGGCACCCCCATTTTTTCGCCTGGCTGGCGCGCTGCTGCTGATCGCGCTGCTGGCCGCCTGCGGCGGGCTGGGCGCTCCCAGCGGCGGCACGCCGGCCGCCGGCGGCCAGGACACCCTCGTCAATATCGGCTCCGACACCATGGTCAACCTGGCGCTGGCCTGGGCCGAGGCCTACCAGGCCCAGCATCCGGAGGTGAGCCTCTCCGTGACGGGCGGCGGGTCGGGCACGGGGCTGGCCGCGCTGATCAACGGGACGACGGACATCGCCAATGCCTCGCGGCCGATTAAGGACGAGGAGCGCGCCAGCGCCGAGGCCAACGGGGTGGAGCCGGTGGAGTTTGTGGTGGCGCGCGACGCGATTGCCATCATCGTCCACCCCGACAACCCCGTCGCGCAGCTCACCCTGCCGCAGCTTTCGGCCATGTATCAAGGGCAGATGACCAATTGGGCCGAGGTGGGCGGCGAGGACCGGCCCATCGTGCTGCTGTCGCGCGAGACGAACTCGGGCACGCACGTATACTTTCTGGAGCACGTGCTGCGCCTGGGCGACGGCGACAACCCGGCCTTGTTCTCGCCCAATACCCTGCTGCTGCCCAGCTCGGAGGGCATCTCCACCGAGGTGCGCCGCAACCCGAACGCCATTGGCTACGATGGGCTGGGCTACGTGACCGCCGACCTTAAGACGCTGGCCGTGGCCGTGGACGAGGGCGGCCCATTTGTGCAGCCGACCATCGCAGCCGTCATCGACCAGACCTACCCCATTGCCCGCGACCTGTATATGTACACGGACGGCGAGCCGTACGGCGCGCTGCGGGCCTACATGAATTGGCTGCTGGGTCCCGAGGCGCAGCAGATTGTGGCGGAGTTGGGGTTCGTGCCGGTAGGGGATTAGGGCGGGGAGGGGACCAGCGTGAAGCGCAATTGGGCTGAAGTCATCGTCGAAACGCTCATCCGGGCCACCGGCTATTCGGCCATCCTCTTTGTAGCGCTGATCCTCATCTTCCTCCTGCGCGAGGGGTTGCCCGCCTTTGGCGAAGTGCCCCTCGCCGCCCTGTTGGGCACGCGCTGGTACCCCATCGAAGGCTTCTTTGGCCTGTGGCCGCTCATTGGCGGCACCCTGATCGTGACGATCGGCGCCGCGCTCATTGCAGTGCCGCTGGGCCTGAGCACTGCTGTCTTCATCGCCGAGATCGCGCCGCGTTGGGCGCGCGAGGTGCTCAAGCCGCTGGTGGAGGTGCTGGCCGGCTTGCCGTCGGTGGTGCTGGGCTTCTTGGGCATGCTGGTGTTGGCGCCGGTCGTGCGCACCACGCTGAACATCCCCACCGGGCTGAGCGCCTTCACCGGCTCGCTGCTGCTGGCCGGCATGGCGCTGCCCACCCTGGTGTCGGTGGCCGAAGACGCGCTGGACGCGGTGCCGCGGAGCTACCGCCACGCGGCGCTGGCGCTGGGCGCCACGCGCTGGCAGACCATCTGGCGCGTCACCCTGCCGGCCGCGCGCGCCGGGGTGGTGACGGCCGTGATGCTGGGCATTGGGCGGGCCATTGGCGAGACCATGACGGTGATGATGGTCACCGGCAATGCGGCGCGCCTGCCGTTGGGGCTGGGCGCGCTCTTCCAGCCGGTGCGCACCATGACCGCCACCATCGCCGCCGAGATGGGCGAGGTGGCCCAGGGCAGCGTGCACTATCACGTGCTGTTCACGGTCGGCCTGATCCTGTTCCTATTCTCGTGGGTGGTCAACCTGCTCGCCAGTGCCGCGGTGTTCCAGCAGCGCAAGCGCGCCGAACGCTTGCTGTCATGAGGCGCCCTATGCTGTCGCGCGAAGCGGTCCAACGGGTGGCTTTTGCCGCCCTGGTGCTGGCGACCATTCTCACGGTGGCGCCCATCGTGCTGGTGGTGGGCTACATCGTCTTCCAGGGCCTGCCGGCCATCTCGTGGGAGTTCCTCTCGGCCGCGCCGCGCGCCGGCATGCGCGCGGGCGGCATCTGGCCCGCCATCGTCGGCACCCTGTATCTCACGCTGGGCACCGGGGTGGTGGCCGTGCCGCTGGGCGTGGCCGCGGCCGTCTACCTGGCCGAATATGCGCCCGACAACACGCTCACGCGCCTCATCCGCATCGCCATCATCAACCTGGCCGGCATCCCCTCGGTGGTGTATGGGCTGTTTGGCCTGGGCCTGTTCGTGCTGTTCCTCAACCTGGGCACGTCCATCGTGGCCGGCAGCCTGACCCTGGCCATCATGACCCTGCCGGTCATCATCTCCACGGCCGAGGTGGCGCTGCGCGCCGTGCCGCAGAGTTTCCGGGTGGTCAGCATCAGCCTGGGCGGCACCAAGTGGCAGACCATCTGGCGGGTGGTGCTGCCGCAGGCCCTGCCCGGCATCCTCACCGGGGTGATCCTGGGTCTGGAGCGCGCGGCCGGCGAGACGGCGCCCATCCTGTTTACGGCCGCGGCGTTCTTCCTGCCGCGCCTGCCCGAGACGGTCTTCGACCCGACCATGGCGCTGCCCTATCATCTGTTTGTCATTTCCACGCAGGTGCCGGGCATGCCGGTTTCCATCCAATACGGCACGGCGCTGGTGCTGCTGGTATTTGTGCTGTCGATGAACATTCTCGCGACCCTGCTGCGGTCCTATGCGCGCGCCCGGAGGCAGTGGTAAGTGGGCGGCGCTAAAGGCAGCACTGGCGCAACCGGAGCAAGGCCCAAGATCCGGGTGGAGCACCTGTCGGTGTCGTACGCCGACGGCACCGAGTCGCTGCGCGATATTTCGCTCGACATCCCCGAACATCGGATCACGGTGCTGTTTGGGCCGGCGGGCGGCGGCAAGAGCACGCTGCTGCGCGCGCTCAACCGCCTGAACGACCTGGTCAGCGGGGTGCGCACGGCCGGCCACATTTTCGTGGACGACCAGGAGATCACCGCGCCGAATGTGGACGTGGTGGCCCTGCGCCGCAGGGTGGGCATTGTGTTCGCGCAGCCGGTGGTGCTGCCGATGAGCATTCGCAAGAACATCACCTATGGGCTGGAGCTGGCCGGTATACGGCAGACGCGCCGGCACCTGGACGCGGTGGAAAAGTCGCTGGGCGCGGCGGCCTTGTGGGATGAAGTGAAAGACCGGCTCGACGAACCGGCCGTGGCGCTCTCGGGCGGGCAGCAGCAGCGGCTGTGCCTGGCGCGCGTGCTGGCGCTGGAGCCGGAGGTGGTGCTGCTCGACGAGCCGACCTCCGGGCTGGACCCCATCTCCACGGCCAAAGTGGAGGCCTCGCTCCAGGTCATCAAAAAGGACTACACGGTGGTCATCGTGCCGCACTCGGTGCAGCAAGCGGCGCGCATCGCCGACCAGGCCGCGTTCTTCCTCCAAGGTGAGCTGGTGGAAGTAGGGCCGGGGCGCACACTGTTTGTCTCACCGCGGGAGAAGCGGACGGAGGAGTACGTGGCCGGGCGCTTTGGGTAAGATGCAGCCGGCAGAAGGCAGTCGGCAGGCGACGGGCGGCGGAGTTGACCATAACCGGTGAGTAAGGTGAGTACAGAAAGCAACATTGCATGTCATTTGCATTTGTTCCATTAAAGTGCGGCCTGGACAGGCTGGCCTGGGCCGCACCGGTCGGGGCGTAGCAGCTGTAGCAGCTGTAGCAGCACTTTATAAACTCGTTTTCAATGCGCACGGCCTATACATAATCCGGTTGGGCCGCCGCCACGGCCACGAAGAAACTTTGCGCGTGGGCGGGACGGGTGGGTCTCGGTTGGTAAAGTGCGGCCGGGCAGACCTAACCCCCCGGCCCGCTGCGCGTCCCTGAAAAAAGGAAGGGGGTGCCTCATGACCGCGTGCCGTTGCGACAGACCTTGATTGCTTGCACTTAAGCTGAGCGTAGCCAAGAATTGTTGCAGCAGCAAGAGGCAATCTCAAAGCCGCCACAGGGTGAGGTGGAGATTGCCCCATGCCACCGGAAACCAAACGGAAAGGCACGCTATGCGGATGCCGTGGATGAAGAACCGGGGGCAGGCTGCGGGGCCTGACGCGCCAGACGATGCTGGTCGCCAGGCCCCGCGTTGGCCGGCGTTGGGGCGCCAGCGCTTACGGATTGACGGTGAAGTCGGCGTGCATACCCTGCCGCTGGTGCCCGGCGACGTTGCAGAAGAGCACGTAGTGGCCGGCGGCCAGATCGACGGTGAGCGTGCCGCTGCCGCCGGGCGGCAACTCTGCGACCTCGTCGATCACGGTCACGGACGCCTCGTCCACCGTGTCGTCGTCGCCGACGACCAGTTGGTCGGCGGCCAGGTCGGTCTGGACGACGACGAACTCATGCTCGTCCGACGCGGCGACGTTGGTGACATTGAAGGTGACCGGGCCGGCCGCCGCCGAGGTGGCGCTGGGCGTCAGGCTGAAGCTGTCGAGGGTGACGTCTACGGTGGCGCCCGCGGGCTGCGGCGTGGCGGCGCACGCGGTCAGCAGCAGCAGGACCAGGCCGGCGCCAACATAGCGCCGCAGGGCGGGAACGAAGCTTCGGGCGGATCGCATCTTGAGCCTCCTTGATTCATAGCCGGGCGGCGATTCGGTGCGAGGGTGCGCGCGACCGGCCGGGCTGCGCCGGGCACCGGCACCCGGAGTTTGTCGCCGCCACTGCGTTATATTCTATCACTCGCTGGGAGCCGCCGCAACCCAGGCCAGCGCGTTAGGGTGAGCGTACGAAAGAATTGTTGCAACAGCAAGAGGCAATCTCAAAGCCGCCGCGGGGCAGGGCTGAGACCCGCCGCAGGACACTGTGCCCCAAACGGACAGGCACTCCAGTTGCCTGGCGGCCAGTCTCGTCGATGCAGTTGGCCCGTGCCCAGCGCTGCCTACCCTCTCTTCCGCTTTCTCACCGTCCAGGCCGCCCGCCTGATCCTGCCGGCTACCAACTGCCGCCGCCCTGCGCCGCCTGCGCGGGCTGATGGCCCTGGGTGGCGGCTGGGCGCCTCTCGCGCGCGGAGTCCGCTCACAATCCGCCCTCGCCGCCGGCGTCCCGGCTGAATGGATGGCGCCGGCCGGCGGCGCGTCCGGTGCCGTCTTGCTCTACCTGCACGGGGGAGGCTTCACCCTCGGCCTGGACTCCGCCCACCGCATCCTGATCTCCCACATCGCCCGCGCGGCCTGCCTGCGCACGCTGTCCCTCGACTATCGCCTGGCGCCGGAACACCCCTTCCCCGCCGCGCTAGACGACTGCCTGGCCGCCTATGCCTGGCTGCAAACGCAGGGCTACCCCGCCGCCCGCATCGTGCTGGCCGGTGATTCGGCCGGCGCCGACCTGGCTCTGGCCCTCGTGCACGCCCTGAGCATGCGCCGTCAGCCGCTGCCCGGCGCCATCGCTTGCCTCTCGGGCATGTTCGATTTGGAAGGCACCGGCGCCAGCTTCCGCGCCATTGCGGACGCTCAGCTCAATCCTGACTTTGCGCTGGCGATGGTCGGCCATTATGCCCCCGGCCGCAACCTGTGCGATCCGCTGCTTTCGCCGCTCTGGGGCGACCTGTCCGGCTTCCCGCCCCTGCTCATCCAGGCCGGCGCCGACGAGATGCTCCTGAGCGATTCCACTCGGCTGGCCGAGCGCGCCCGCGCCG
>CAYUYN010000271.1:0-3385 GCA_964449185.1 uncultured Anaerolineales bacterium
GCGCTGCGCGGGCTCGGGGCGCGGGCGCCGCTCGGGCAGCGCCCGCGGCTTGTAGCCGCCAAACAGCGCCTTGATGCGGGCCAGCATGTCCTTGGTCTTGAAGTCGCCCACGGCCACCGCGATGGCGTTGTTGGGCGCGTAGTAGCTCTTGTAGTGGCCATACAGGTCGTCGCGCGTCATGGTCTCGAGGTCGGCCATGTCGCCGATGACGGTGTGGTGGTAGGCATGCACCCGGAAGGCCGCCGCCTGCACCTCTTCCATGAGGCGGAAGCCCGGGTTGTTCTCGGAGCCCTGGCGCTCGGAGATGATGACGGTGCGCTCGGAGGCCACTTCCTTGGGCGGGAACAAGGCGCGGCCCATGCGGTCGGCTTCGAGCCGCAGCGCGAAGTCGATCTTGTCGGCCGGCAGGGTGGCGAAGTAGGTGGTCCAGTCGATCCAGGTCATGGCGTTGCGCACGCCGCCATCGCGCGCGATGACCCGGTCCGAGTGGTTGCCGGGGAAGCGCTGGGTGCCCTTGAACATCATGTGCTCGACCCAGTGGCTGATGCCGGTGCAGCCGGGGCGCTCGTGGCGCGAGCCTACCCGGTACCACACCCACCACGAGATCACCGGCGCCGTGTGGACTTCCTTGAGCAGGACGGTGAGGCCGTTCTTCAACCGTGTCTTCGTAACCTTGGAGTCAGCCATACGTCTCCTACAAGCTCAGATTTATCCCCGCAGGGGCCACTAACAGTTAGGGCCGGCAACTGCGCCGGCCCCACAATTATACGGGATTATCCTCGGTATTTTGGCGGCAATCAATTACCACTAACCACTGCCCACGATTAGTGTTCACCGTTGCTGCCGTTATGGCCGCGGCCCATGCCGCGATACTGGAAGCCCAGCCGCCGCATGGTGGCCGGGTCGTAGATGTTGCGGCCATCCACCACCACCGGCTGGCGCATCACCTGCTTCAGGCGGGCCAGGTCGAGCTGCTTGAACTCGTTCCACTCGGTGATGACCACCAGCGCATCGACGCCGCTGGCCACCTCGTAGGCGTCCTCGCACAGCTTCACGCCGGGCATCAGCCGCCCGGCCGCCAGCATGGACACCGGGTCGTAGCCTTGCAGGCGGGCGCCGCCGGCCTGGAGCATCTGCGCGATCTCGATGGCCGGCGCGTCGCGCATGTCGTCGGTGTTGGGCTTGAAGGCCAGCCCCAGCAGGCCGATGACCTTGTCCTCCAGCCCGCCGAGCAGGGCGCGCACCTTGCTGACCACCAGGCGGCGCTGGTCGTGGTTGATGTCCATGACCGCCTGGAGCAATTGCGGGTGGCGGCCCTGCACGTTGGCCATGTGCGCCAGCGCCTTGACGTCTTTGGGAAAGCACGAGCCGCCATAGCCCAGGCCGGCGTCCAGGAACATGCGGCCAATGCGCGGGTCGTAGCCCATGCCCGAGGCCACTTCCTTCACGTCGGCGCCCAGGGCCTCGCAGATGTTGGCGATCTCGTTAATGAAGGAAATCTTGGTCGCCAGGAAGGCGTTGGAGGCGTACTTGATCATTTCGGCGGTGCGCAGGTCGGTGACCATGATGGGCGCGCGCAGGGGGATGTGCAGATCGGCCACGCGGTTGGCCGCGTCGCGGTCGAGCGAGCCGAGCACGGTGCGGGCCGGGTTCATGAAGTCGGCCAGGGCCGAGCCTTCGCGCAGGAACTCGGGGCACGAGACCACGCTGAAGGCGATGGGCTGCGGCTGCTTGGCGCGCACCACCTCGGCCACCCAGTCGCCCGTGCCCACCGGCACGGTGGACTTATTGACGATGATCAGGGGGGCCTGCATCCTCTCGCCGATGGTCTCCACCGCCTGGCGCACGTACTGCAGGTCGGCCTCGCCGTCCACGCCTTCGGGCGTGCCGACGGCGATGAAGGCGAAGTCGGCGCCTTCCAGGGCTTCGGCGTAGCTGGTGGTGAACTTCAGCCGGCCGGCCGTCACGTTGCGCTTGACCATCTCTTCCAGGCCCGGCTCGTAGATCGGCAGCAGGCCCACCTTCAGGTTCTCGATGCGTTCCTGGTTAATGTCCAGCGCGGTGACGCTGTTGCCCAGGTCGGCAAAGCAGGTGCTGGTCACCAGGCCCACGTAACCGACGCCGATCACACAGATGTTTTTCACAGGTCAGTCTCCTCAATAAGAGACAAATGCACGCCCTTACGCCCAGCCGCGCGTGTCGAGCTCATCTTCTTCAAAGCCAAAAAAGTGGCCCAGCTCGTGGACCAGGGTCTTGCGGATCTGCCGGCGCAGCTCGACCTCGGTGCGGGCCAGGCCCTGCAGCGGCCGCCGGAACAGGGTGATGCGGTCGGGATAGAGCAGCAGGCTGTCGGCATGCCGGGCGATGAGGGGCACGCCCTCGTACAGCCCCAGCAGCGTTCCCCCTCGGTCCCCCGTTTGCTCGGCGGTGGCCTGGTCGACCAGCTCGAGGATGACGGTCTCGGCCTCGGCGCGCAGGTCCGCGGGCAGTTCCGCCAGCACCGCCTCGGCGATTTCGTAGGCGAGCTGATCGAAGCGCTCGGGCGAAATGCGCATACCGAATTCTATCAGTTCGGCCCGTTTAATGGAAACATCCAGATCCGCCTTGTCACCCGGTCACCTTGTCCTATAATCCATTGCACCTACTCGCCTCACCCCTGCCTAGGAGACTCGCATGGACAATGATCGCGTGGTCCTCATCACCGGCGCCAGCGGCGAATTTGGCCCGTATGTGGCGCGGGCCTTTGCCCAGACCGGGGCGCGCCTGTCGCTGACGGCGCGCAAGCTGGAACAGGCCGAAGCCCTGGCCGCCGACCTGGGCCTGGGCGCGGACCGCGCGCTGCCCTATGGGGTGGACCTGACCCAGGCCGAGAGCGTGGCGGGCTGGGTGGAGGCGATTAGGGCCAAATGGGGGAGGGCCGACGTGCTGGTGAACCTGGCCGGGGGCTACAAGCCCGGCAAGCCGGTCCACGAGCTGGACGAGGCCGACCTGGACTTAATGCTCAACATCAACTTCCGCTCGACCTTGCTGGCCTGCCAGGCGGTGGTGCCGCTGATGCTGGCTCAGCAGAGCGGCAAGATTATCAACGTCGGCGCCAAGGCTGGCCTCGCCGCCGGGCGCAAGAGCACGGCTTACGCCGTGGCCAAGGCGGCGGTGCTGCGCCTGACCGAGGCCCTCTCGGCCGAGGTGCGTGACCAGAACATCAACGTCAACGCCGTGATCCCCAGCACCATCGATACCCCAGCCAACCGCTTGGCCCAGCCCGACGCTGACCCCAGCAAGTGGGTGAAGCCGGAGGACCTGGCGGCCGTCATCGTCTTCATCGCCTCGGATGAGGCCCGGGCCCTGCACGGCGCCGAGGTGCCCGTGTATGGCACGGGCGGGT
>CAYUYN010000271.1:3485-5725 GCA_964449185.1 uncultured Anaerolineales bacterium
AGTGGTAATCTGGCGTGCAACCCCCTCGGCCTGAGTGCGTAATAGTGTCTGCCAGCCGCCCATGGGCCGGCGTCGAGGAACCGTGAATGTCGGAACAAGAGTGGGTGCGCCTGGCGCGTGCCGGTGACGAAGCCGCCTTTACCGCCCTGGTGGAGGCTTATCAGTCCCCGATCTACAACTTGTGCTACCGCATGCTGGGCGAAGCCGGCGAGGCGGAAGATGCCGCGCAAGAGACCTTTCTGCGGGCCTATTCGCAGCTCGCCAGCTACGACGCCGGGCGCTCGTTTAAGACCTGGCTGTTCTCCATCGCCAACCATCACTGCATCGACCGGCTGCGCAAGCGCCGGCTGACGTGGCTGTCCATCGACGACGACCTGCCGCCGCACCCGGCCCTGCAAGAGCAGGCGCCTGGGCCGGAGGAGGCTTCGGTGCGCCGCGAGCAGTCGCAGGCCATGCAGGCCCTGCTGGCCAAGCTGCCGCCCGACGACCGCGCGGTGGTGGTGCTGCGCTATTGGTATGACCTGTCGTATGAGGAGATGGCCGAAGCGACCCGGACGACGGTGAGCGCCGTGAAAAGCCGGCTGCACCGCGCCCGCGGCCACCTGGGTGAACAGATGGCGGCGCAGGCGCGGACCCCGCCGTCCGCGGCCCAGGCGGCCGCGCTGAGGCGGGCCGCGGGATGACGCGTGAAACGCGTGGAGAGAAGGACGAAGCGATGGTACACAAGCCCTATCAAGCGTGGATGCACGCGCTGTTGGATGGCGCGCTGGCGGCGCCGGCCCGGCGCCAACTGGAAGAACACCTGGCCGGCTGCCTGGACTGCCAGGCCAATTGGGCCGGCCTGAGCGCGGTGGACCGGCTGTTCAAGGCCGAGCCTTTGGTCGCGCCGCGCCCCGGCTTTACGGGGCGCTTCAAGGCGCGCCAGGCCCAGCGCCGCTCGCGGCCGCGCCTGGTGTGGGGGGCGGTGGCTCTGGGCGCGGGAACGGTGGCGGCCTCGGCGGTGGTGGTGCCCGTGGGTCTGGCGCTGATCTGGTCGCTGCTGCGCGTGGCCCGGCAGCCTGCGACCCTGGTGGCGCTGAACACCAGCGCGGCGGCCACCCTGGGCTTTGCCAACACCGTGTTAGACGCGCTCCTGATTGCCGGCCGCGCGCTGCTGGAAGGCGCGCTGGCCCAGCCCCTGGCCTGGGTGGGGGCCGTGCTGGCGTTGGGCCTGACGGCGGCGTGGCTGGTGGCGCTGCGTAAACTGGTTCCGGAAGGATTTGCGAAATGAAAAAGACCTGGTTCAGCCTCCCCCTGGCGGCCCTGCTGGCCCTGGCGCTGGCGTTTGTGCTGGCGCGGCCGGCCGCGGCCGACCACTGCGGCGACGACACGCGCGTCGTCGGCGACAACTTTGTGGTGGGCGAGGGCGAAACCCTCAACAGCAACCTGATTGTGGTCGGCGGCGATGCCACCGTGGCAGAGGGCGCCAGCGTTGACTGCACGGTGGTCGTCTTTGGCGGCAACCTGAACCTCGCCGGCCGTGTGGCGGAAGACGTGGTGGTGTTTGGCGGCGACACCCAACTGGAGAGCAGCGCCGAAGTGGACGGCGAGCTGGTGACCTTCGGGGGCAGCGTGTCGCGCGCGGAGGGGTCCGAGGTGCATGGCGGCGAGTCGCAGGGCTTCAGCTTCGATCGGGGCTTTCGCGGCGACTGGCTGCCCTTCAACGGCAACCCAATCGTGGGCTCGGTGCTGTCCTTCTACCAGTCGGTGTTCGAAGCCTTCCTGACGTCGGTGGCCCTGGGCTTGCTGGCGCTACTGCTGGTGCTCTTCTGGCCGGACCAGACGGCGCACGTGGGCGCGGCGGTGACGAGCGCGCCCGCGGCCGCGGGCGGGATGGGCCTGCTGACGGCCGTGGCGGTGCCGGTGCTGCTGGGCCTGGCGGCGCTGACCCTCTGCCTGGCGCCGGTGTCGTTTGTGGGCGCCCTGGTGTTGGCCGCAGCCTTTGTCTTTGGCTGGGTGGCGCTGGGCCTGGTGGTGGGCGCGCGGCTGGGCGCGGTGCTGAAGCTGTACGGCCTCAGCCCGGCCGTTTCGGCCGCGCTGGGCACCAGCCTGCTCTCGCTGGCCATGAGCGCCATCAGCGCGGTGCCGTGCGTGGGCTGGGTGCCGCCGGTGGTGCTGGCGTGCATTGGGCTGGGCGCGGTGGTGCTGACGCGCTTTGGCACGCGGCCTTACCTGGGCAGCCCGCCCCTGCGGCCGCCGCC
>CAYUYN010000272.1:0-5676 GCA_964449185.1 uncultured Anaerolineales bacterium
CGAGCCGCCCGCCGCCACCAATGCTCCGGAGGCCACGGCTGCCCCCGAAGCCACCGACGCGCCCGCAGCCACGGATGCGCCGCAGCCGACCGCCGAGCCGGCCGTCAGGACCGAGATCACCATCGTCCTGGCCGAAGACCCGACCACGCTTGACCCGCACGTCAGCGAAGACGGCAACGGCCGCGCGGTCAACGAGAACGTCTACGAGACCCTGGTGAACCGCGATGCCGAGATGAACATCATCCCCGGCCTGGCCACCAAGTACTCGCAGCTCGATGACACCACCTGGCAGTTCAAGCTGAACGAAGGCATTACCTTCCACAACGGCGAGCCGTTCAACGCCGAGGCCGTGGCCTACAGCGTCAAGCGCATCATCGACCCGGCGTTGGCCTCCGACCTGATCTCGAACTTCCAGACCATCGTGGATGCGGTGGCCGTGGACGACACGACCGTCAATATCATCACCAGCGGGCCCGACCCGATCCTCCCGGCCCGCATGACCTTCCTGATGATCGTGGAGCCTAAGCACGCCCAGGCCGACGTCGAGGCGTTTACAACGACGCCCATCGGCACCGGCCCCTACCAGTTCGTCAAATGGGACCGAGGGGTGGAAGTGGTGATCGAAGCCAACCCCGACTATTGGGGTGAGGCGCCCAGCATCCAGACCGTGCACTGGCGCCCGATCGTGGAAGAATCCACCCGGTTGGCGGCGCTGCAGGCGGGCGAGGTGGACCTGGTTTTCGGCCTGCTCCCCGAGCAGATCGATGCGGCCCCCGTGTCTGCCCACCGGCCCGGCCTGGAATTCCCCATCGTCCTGCTGCATAATGGGGAAGGCTCCGTTTTGGCGGACGTCAAGCTGCGCCAGGCCATCAACTACGCCGTGGACAAGGAAGGCATCGCGGAGGCCATCTATGGCGGCTACGCCGTGCCGGCCGACGGCCAGGTGCTGACCCCCGGCCACTTCGGCTATAACCCGGACGTCGAAGCCTACCCGTACGATCCGGAAATGGCCGCCCAGCTCATTGCCGAATCAGGCTATGATGGCAGCGAGATCCGGCTGGAGAGCGAAGTCGGCCGCTGGCTGAAGGACAAAGAGCTGGTGGAAGTCATCGCCGGCCAACTGGTCGAAGTGGGCCTGAACGTCAAGATCAACATCAGCGAGTTCTCGAACTACCTCGACATCCTGTTCGATCCCGTGAACCGCGCGCCGATGATCTTCGTCTCGCACGACAACTCGCTGCTGGACGCCGACCGCACCCTGTCGGGCTACTATAGCTGCACGGGCACCGCGGCCTCGTACTGCAACGAAGAAGTGTCGGCCATGATCGAAACGGCCCGCACCGAAACCGACGTGGCCGCCCGCGAGGCGATGTACCACGAGATCATCAAGACGGCCCACGACGAAGCCGCGCACCTGTACCTGGTCAACTTTGAAAACATCTACGGCCTGAGCGAGCGCCTGAACTGGGAACCGCGCCTGGACAGCCGCCTCCTCGTGTCGGAGATGACCCTGAAGTAAGTTTCACTGTGGCCGCCGTGGTCAGGGCGTTCATTCGAACGGCCCCACCCGAGCGGCCAAGCCAGGCCGGGCGGGCCTAACCCAGGGGGAGGCCCGCCCGGCCCGGCCATACGCACCGGGCAAAACGGAGAGGAGCGCCGTGTTTGGTTACCTGTCCCGCCGCTTGTTTTACGCTGTCGTCTCCGTGGTGGCGGTGTCTGTCCTCGTCTTCGCCATCACCCACGTCATCGGCGACCCGGTCAAGCTCATGCTGCCGCTGGAGGCAACCGCCGAGCAGCGCGATCAGGTCCGCGAGACCTTGGGCCTCAACGATCCCATGATCGTGCAGTTTGGGCGCTTCGCCTGGGGCGCCGTGCGCGGCGATTTTGGCAACTCCATCTGGCAGCGGGTGCCCGCCCTGCCCCTCGTGCTCAACCGGCTCCCGGCCACCTTCCTTCTGTCATTTGCGGCCATGGCCATCGCCATTATCTTTGCTGTCCCGCTGGGCGTGCTGGCGGCGCTGCGCCCGCGCAGCCTGTTGGACCATGTGTGCAGCCTGGGCTCGTTGGCGGGCATGTGCTTGGCCTCTAACTGGCTCGGCCTGATGCTGATCCTGATCTTTGCCGTTAACCTGGGCTGGTTCTACACCTCCGGCTATGGCTCTTGGAAACACCTGGTGCTGCCGGCCGTCACCCTGGCGGCGGCGCCGCTGGGCCGCATCACGCAGATCGTGCGCTCGAGCGTGCTGGACGAGCTCGGCCGCAACTACGTCACCGCGGCGCGCTCGCGCGGCCTGTCGGAGCAAACGGTCATCATGGGTCACGCGCTCAAGAACGCCGCCATCCCCATCGTCACGCTCAGCGGCTGGGAGCTCAGCCGCCTGCTGGCGGGCTTTACGGTGATTGTGGAGGTCGTGTTTGGCTGGCCGGGCGTCGGCCTGCTGGCGATGGACGCCATCCGGCGGCAGGACCTGAACCTGCTCCAGGCGGATGTGTTTGTGGTGGGGGTGCTGGTGGTGGGGCTGAATTTGATGATCGATATGACGTATGGGTGGTTTGATCCGAGGATCCGGTACACGTAGGGGATTGGTCATTAGTACTAAGGTGTACGCGGGCACGGGGAGACGAGATGACGACCACACTGCGCAACCTGAAGACGGCCGAAGCGGTGGCCGAACAGCCCACCGAACAGGTGAAGGAACGCAAGTATCCCTGGCTGCACAGCCTGCGCGAGCTGCTGGCCGACCTGGTCAGCGACCGCGTGGCGCTGGTGGGCGCCATCGGCTGCCTGCTGTTCCTGACCATGGCGTTTACGGCGCCGTTAATCGCCAACCAGTACACCAAGCAGAACCTGCGGCTGCGCCTGTCGGCCCCGACCCTGTACGTCAACGACCAGTTTACCTACCACTACGCGCTTGGCGCCGACCAACTGGGCCGCCCGATCTTGGACCGCATCATTTACGGCAGCCGCGTCTCGCTGCTGGTGGGCCTGGGCGTGGTGGCGGCGACATGTCTGTTTGGCACGGTGCTGGGCCTGCTGGCCGGCTATTTCGGCGGGGCGGTCGACACCATCATCATGCGCTGGGTGGACATCCAAACGGCCTTTCCCGGCCTGCTGGTGGCCCTGACGATTCTGATCATGCTCGGGCCGAGCCTGCAAAACATGATGATCGCGCTGATGATCAACGGCTGGATGATCTTCGCCCGCATCGTGCGCGGGGTGACCCTCTCGCTGCGCGAGGAAGTGTTTGTCAAGGCGGCGCGCGTCATTGGCGCCAGCGACCTGCGCATCATCTTTGCCCACCTGCTGCCCAACCTGGTGTCGCCCATCCTGACCATCGCCGTGATGGAGCTGGCCCGCATCATCCTGGCCGAGGCGGCCCTGTCATTCCTGGGCATGGGCATCCAGCCGCCCGAGTCGTCCTGGGGCCTGATGCTGGCCGATGGCCGCGACTATATGACCCAGGCCTGGTGGCTGGTGACGTTTCCGGGCGTTGCTATCGCCCTGATCGTGCTCTTCATTAACATGGTAGCCGGGTGGCTGCGCTCAGTGTCGGACCCGCAGCAGCGCTTCAAGAAGTTCGGCAAGGAGGCCTAAGCCCCATGTTCCGAAACATTCTTGTGCCCCTGGATGGCTCGGAGATGTCCGAAGCCGCCCTGCCCTACGCCGCCGCGATTGCCGGCCCGCTTAAGTCCACCATCCACCTGCTCCAGGTGGTGGCCCTGCCCAGCGGCCGCTCGGGCGGCACCTGGCGCGCGGCGGCGGCCTTTATGAGCTCGGTGCGGCTGCCTAAATCGGAAGAAGACGTGGAGCGTGGCAACCACCCGGTGTACCGCGAGGCCGAGATGGCCAGCGAAGAGGCCGAGGCCAAGCGCACCTTGATGCCGGCCGCCGAGCGGCTGCAGGAGCAAGGCATTGCCGCCGAGGTGGCCGTGAGCTTTGGCAAACCAGCCGGGGGCATCCTGCGCTATGCGCAAGAGAAGCAGATCGACCTGATCGTGATGTGCACGCACGGCGAAGGCGGGCCGGATGCCTATGCCTACGGCCCCACCGCCGACCGCGTGGCCCGCCGCGCCGTGGCGCCCGTGATGCTGATCCGGCCGGAAGAGGTCAGCCGCGTGCTGCCCAGCCAGTCCGGGGGCGAGGCGCCAGCCTGATGGCAGCCATCCCGATGGCGAAACCAAACGGCAGCGACACCCTGCTAAGCGTGCAGGGGCTCAAGACAGTCTTCCAGACAAAGGGCCGCTCCGTGGCGGCCGTCTGCGGCGTGGATTTTGAGCTCAAGCAAGGCGAGACCCTGGGCATCGTCGGCGAGAGCGGCTCGGGCAAGAGCGTGACCATGCTCTCGGTCATGCGGCTGGTGCCCTCCCCGCCCGGCCGCGTGGTGGCGGGGCAGGTGTTGTTTGAGGGACGCGACTTATTGAAGTTGACCACGGAAGAGATGCGCAAGGTGCGCGGCAAAGAAGTGGCCATGATCTTCCAGGACCTCATGACGTCGCTCAACCCGGTGCTGACCATCAATCAGCAAATGAGCGAGGCCATCCGCCTGCACCTGGGCCTGGACCGCCCCGCCGCCCGGGCCCGCGCGCTGGATCTGCTGAAGATGGTGGGCATCCCCGACGCTGGCAACCGGCTGGATGACTACGCGCACCAGTTTTCGGGCGGCATGCGCCAGCGCGTGATGATTGCCATGGGGCTGTCGTGCAACCCCAAGCTGCTGATCGCCGACGAGCCGACCACGGCGCTGGATGTGACCATCCAGGCGCAGATCACCTCGCTGGTCAAGCGGCTGCGCGACGAGACCGGCATGGCGGTCATCTGGATCACCCATGACCTCGGCATCGTGGCCGGCCTGGCCGACCGCATCATCGTGATGTATGCCGGCCACATTATGGAGAACGCGCCGGCCGACGAACTGTACGACAACCCGCGGCACCCCTACACCCTGGGCCTGCTGGGCGCCATCCCGCGCCTGGACGCGGCCGGGGCGCGGCGCCTGGCGCCCATCCCGGGCCTGCCGCCCGACCTGGCCAACCCGCCCCAGGGCTGCCCCTTTGTGCCGCGCTGCCCCTACCGGATCGAGAAATGCGCCAAGGAGCGGCCGGTGGCCATGCCGGTCGGGCCACAACACTATTCTGCCTGCTGGGTCGATGTGTCAGCCGTCCGGAGCCCGTCCCATGATCACGCCCGCGCTTAGCGAAGCCAGCAACGGCAGCCACGCCACGACCATGTTGGAAGTGCGCGACCTGCGCGTGCACTTCCCCATCTATAAGGGCTTCCCCATCCCGCGCCAGGTGGGCGCGGTGAAGGCCGTGGACGGCATCAGCTTCGCCGTCAAGCGCGGCGAGACGGTGGGGCTGGTGGGCGAGAGCGGCTGCGGCAAGTCCACCACCGGGCTGACCATGGTCAAGATGAACCCCATCAGCGGCGGCTCGGTGCACTTTGAAGGCCAGGACCTGGTGAACACCACCGGCGAGGCCATGCGCCAGTTGCGCCAGAAGATCCAGATGGTGTTCCAGGACCCGTATGCGTCGCTCAACCCGCGCATGACGGTGGAGCAGATTGTGGGCGAGCCGCTGGCCGTCCACGGCCTGGCGTCGGGGCCGGCCAAGCGCGACCGCGTGCAGGAATTACTCAAGGTGTGCGGCCTGGACCCGCGCGTGTACACGCGCTACCCG
>CAYUYN010000273.1:0-5628 GCA_964449185.1 uncultured Anaerolineales bacterium
ACCACCCCGCCGGCCGCCGCCACCAACCCGCGCCGGCCCGAGCCGGAGCCGCCCTCCCGGCCCACCATTGCCACGCCGCCGGCCGCGACGTCCAACGTCCCGCCGGCCACCCTGCCGCCCAAATCTCAGCCCGAGCAGACCCAGGGCTGGTTCCGGCCAGACAGCGAGGCCTTTGCCGCCAACCAACGCGACGCCGCCCACAACCCCCGGCTGGACCGCGACGCCCAACGGGTGCCGCGCCCACCCGCACGCGTGCCCGAGGTGGACCCGCATGGCACGATCGTGCAGCGGGGCGCCCTGCGGCTTTCGGACACCGGGCCTATGCGCCGGCCTCCGCCAGCGCGGGCCCAAGCGCGCCGCGCTGTCCCGCCCAACCCCAACACCGTGCTTCCCTCGCAGCCCAGCTATGTGCCGCCCCCGGCGCGGCGGCGCTCGCGCGGACGCAGCGTGGGCGGGTGCCTCTGGAACGTCCTCCGGTTGTCGTTCATGGCCGGCTTGATCGGCGGCTTTGTGGGCCTGATTGTCCTCGGACTGGCCTACTTCTCCATCGCCGCCGACCTGCCGCCGCACGATGACCTGCTCGAGCGCGCCTCGCAATTTGAGACCACGCGGGTCTTCGACGGCCGCGGCAACCTGCTGTACGAGATCGTGGACCCTCAGGCCGGCCGCCGCACCCGCGTGCCGCTGGCGCAAATTTCGCCTTATCTGATTGCGGCCACGATTGCGACCGAGGACAAGGATTTCTACCAGCACCCCGGCTTCGACCCCATTGCCATCGTGCGCGCCATCGTGCAGAACCTGGAGGCCGGCGAGACGGTGTCGGGCGCGTCCACCATCACCCAGCAGGTTGTGCGCGCCTTGGTGCTCTCGCCCGAGGAGCGCGCCCAGCGCACCAACCTGCGCAAAATTCGCGAGGTGATCCTGGCGGCCGAGATTACGCGGCGCTACACCAAGGACCAGATCCTGGAGCTGTACCTGAACGAGATTTACTACGGCAACCTGGCCTACGGCATCGAGGCGGCCTCCGAAACTTACTTTAACAAACGCGCCAAGGACCTCACCCTGAGCGAGGGCGCCTTCCTGGCCGGGCTGCCGCAAGCCCCGGCGGTCTATGATGTCTATACGGACCCGGAGACGACGTTGGAGCGCGCCCGCATCGTGCTGTTCCTGTTGACCTCCAACGGCTGCGTGGAGATCAAGAACCCGTCCGACAACGTCTGCGTCAGCACCACTGACTACCGCGCCGCCTGGGAAGACCTCAACAGCCACATATTCAACCCGCCTTTCAACGACGCGCGCTTCCCGCACTGGGTCATTTTCATCCGCCAGCAGCTCGAAGAGCAGTACGGCGCGCAGACGCTGTATCGGTCGGGCTTTAGCGTTTACACCACCCTGGACCCCGACCTACAGCAAGCGGCGCAGGACCAGGTGGCGCAGCAGGTGGCCGCCCTGGCCGACCGGCACGTGACCAACGGCGCGCTCGTCGCCATGCGCCCGACGACCGGCGAAGTGCTGGTGATGGTGGGCTCGGACGACTACGCCGACCCGGTCGACGGCCAGATTAACATGGCCATCCGCCCGCGCCAGCCCGGCTCATCCATCAAGCCCCTGACCTATGCCCTGGCCTTCGAGAAGGGCTGGACGCCTGCGACCCTCATCTGGGACGTGCCCACGCAGTTCCCGGACGGCGCCAACCCGCCCTACGAGCCGGTGAACTATGACGGCTTCTTCCACGGCCCGGCCCGGGTGCGTTTGGCGCTGGCGAACTCGTACAACATCCCGGCGGTCAAGGCCTTGCAGTTTACGGGGATCTACGGCGACGGCGCCTTTATCCCCTTCGCGCAGACGCTGGGCATCGAGTCATTCACCCGCGAAGACTATGGCCTGTCACTGACCCTGGGCGGCGGCGACGTCTCGCCGTTGGAGATGGTGACGGCCTACAGCGCCCTGGCCAACGGCGGGCGGCGCGTCTTCCCCATCAGCATTGCCCGCATCACCGACTCGGCCGGCAACCTGGTGTGCCAGCAGTGGCTTACCCCGGCCGAGACGCCCACGGCCACGCCCTCCTGCCAAACGCCGCCGGCCAATTGGGGCCAGCCGGTGCTCTCGGCCGAGACGGCCTACCTCATCAGCCACATCCTGGCCGACAATGAGGCGCGCACGCCGGCCTTTGGCCCCAACTCGCCGCTGCTGCTGTCGTTCCCGGCGGCGGTGAAAACCGGCACCACCGACGACTTCCGCGACAATTGGACCGTCGGCTACACGCCCGATCTGGTCACCGGGGTGTGGGTGGGCAACGCCGACTACACGCCCATGGTCAACACCAGCGGCGTCACCGGCGCGGCCCCTATCTGGCACAACTTCATGGAGGCCGCGCTGGCCGGGCGCGCCGCCGCCTTTGTACGGCCAAGCCAGATCATGGAGCGGCAGATTTGCGCTGTCTCGGGCACCGAGCCGAGCGAGTTCTGCCCGCCCGAAGAAGTGCGGCTCGAGCTGTTTGCCGCCAATCACCCGCCGCTGCCGCGCGAGCGCGACCTGGTGCAGCGCGCCTACATCGACCCGTTCACCAACCTGCGGCAGACGGCGGAGTGCGCCCGCTATTACCAGAACGATGTGCTCTTCCTCCAAGAGAAAGTGGTGGTAGGCGTCTCGGACCCCACCGCGCAGGCGTGGCTGACGCAGCACCCGAACGGCCAGGCCTGGGCCGCGGCGCACAACATCCCCACGCCCATCGTGTGGGCGCCCGACAGGGAGTGCACGGCCGAATCGCCCCACCCGCTCGTGAGCTTTGCCTTCCCGCCCGAGGGCGGCACGCTGCAGGCCGGCCCGCTTGAGATCATTGGGCAGGCCGGGGCCACGGCCGACTTTAGCCACTTCCTGATCGACTATGGCCTGAGCCACGACCCGCAGGGTTGGGGCCTGGTGCTGGGCGACAACCCTAACCAATTCCCGGACACCACCAAGCTGGCCGATTGGGACGGCTCCGGCCTGCCCGACGGGCCGGTGACCCTGCGCCTCCTGGTGTTCAGCACCACGGGCGGCGTCGCCGAGGCCCGCGTGCGCTTCACCATCCAGCGCCCGACGCCTACGCCGGAACCAACGGACACCGCGACCCTGACGCCAACCATCACGCCGACGCCCACCCTTACGCCGACGCCCACCCAGACGGCAACGCCCACGCCCACGCTGCCGGCCACCGAGACCGCCACGACCGCGGCCACCAGCACCGACACCGCGACACTGGCGCCGACGCCGACTGAGACCCCCCCGCCCTAAGCGGCGCTGGGAGCGCGAGAGGACACATAGCGCATGACGACTGACGCGCGGGTCCGAGCGGTGCGCCGCGTGCTGTGGCTGGTGCTGGGCTTCAACCTGGCCGTCACAGCCGTCAAGGTGGCGATCGGCTTATACACCGGCTCCCTGGCGGTCGTGGCCGACGGTTTCCATTCGATGGTGGATTCGACCGCCAACCTGGTGGCGCTGCTGGGCGTGTGGGTGGCCGCGCGCCCGGCCGACGCCAACCACCCGTATGGGCACCAGAAGTTTGAGGCCATGGCCACGCTGGGCATCGGCGCCTTGCTGCTGATTGCGGCCTTTGAGATTGGGCGGGGCGCCGTCGAGCGCCTGGCGGGCGCGGCGGCGGCGCCGCGGGTGACGCCGGTCGTCATCGGGCTGATGGTGGCGACCTTCGTGGTGAATCTGGGCATCGCGCTCTACGAGGCGCGTGCGGGCCGGCGCCTGAACAGCATGGTGCTCGCGGCCGATGCCGCCCACACGCGCACCGACCTGTTTGTGACCGTTTCGGTGCTGGGCGCCCTCATCGGGACGCGGCTGGGGCTGGCCTGGCTGGACCCGGTGGTGGCGGCGGCGGTGGTGGTTTTGCTCTTCCGCGCGGCCTTTGCCATACTGCGCACCACCTCGGCGGTGCTCACCGACAGCGCGGTGGCCGATCCCAACGTGGTGGGCACCATTGCCCAGGGGGTGCCGGGTGTCACGACCGTCGGCGCGGTGCGGTCGCGCGGGCGCGACGACGCCGCCTACGTCGATCTGAACATTCGCGTCAACCCGGCCATGGACGCCGATCAGGCGCACAGCGTGGCCTCGGAAGTTGAGCATCGCATCGCCCAGGCCCTGCCGGGCGTCGTGGACACGGTCGTCCACATCGAGCCGGCGTGGGTGGACCAGCCGGCCGCGCCGTTGGAAGAACTAACGCTTAAGCTGCGCAGCCTGGCCCAGGGGCAGGGCCTGGGTTTGCACGACCTGCACGCGCACATCGAGCGCGACGGGAGCTATTCGGTGGAAATGCACTTGGAAATGGCGGACGAGCTGAGCCTGGACGCCGCCCATGCCGCGGCTGACGAGTTTGAGACCCGGTCGCGCGCGGCGCTGCCGAAGCTGCGCTCCATTGTCACTCACCTTGAGCCCCTGCCCACCTCCCTGCCGGATGAAGAGGCGCGCCATTCCCCAGCCCGCCTGGCCCGCATGCAGGCCCGCCTGATCGAGATGGCCAACGTCGTGGCTGGCAAGGGGGCCTGTCACGACGTGCATTTGCACGAGGTAGGCGGGCACCTGACCGCTACCCTCCACATCACCCAACCGGCCGACACCCCCCTCATCCGGGCGCACACCCTGGCCGAGCGCGTTGAGCGCGAGCTGCACGCGCGTGAGCCGCTGCTCAATCGCGTGGTGGTGCATGTGGAGCCGCCCGAAGCCCACAATCCCGAAGCACGGTAACGCCATGTCACTGAGTGTCGTTGATCTCAATGCCATCGCCGGCAAGCTGGAGCGCCCCTTTGCGCTGTCCTCGCTGGCCACGGTGGGCGACTTGAGCCTGAGCGCCCATCTGTGCCAGGGGCAGATGAGCTGGCACAAGCACCTGGACGAAGACGAGCTGTTTCTGGTGCATGAGGGGGTCGTAGTCTTAGACACGCACCGCGGCAAGCTGACCCTGCACTCGGAAGAGGTGGCCGTGGTGCCCAAGGGCGTGTCGCACCGCTCCAGCTCGCGGCTGCGATCAATCGTGCTGCTGCTGCGGCCCAGCGTGCTGACCGAGCGCAAGAACGGGCACCGCACGCACACGGTGG
Organism: uncultured Anaerolineales bacterium; assembly: GCA_964449185.1. Classification (GTDB taxonomy): domain Bacteria; phylum Chloroflexota; class Anaerolineae; order Anaerolineales; family UBA6663; genus CAYUYN01. The sequence continues at coordinate 5,085 of CAYUYN010000273.1, forward strand.
ACACCGACCCGCCGCTGGAGAAGGTGCGCCTGGCGCGGGTGCTGACAACCATGACCGAGCCCTACCGCCCGACGGCCCTGGCGCGCGTGGAAGACTATGAGCTGCTGTTGGTGAGCGCGCAGGGAGATGGCCCGGCCGAGGTGGCGCCCGCCTATGGCGCCTTGTGGCTGGTGGTGCGCGGCAGCCTGGCCGTCATCGCCAACGGCGACGATACGCACACCCTTGCAGCCGGCAGCCTGGTGGTCGTGCCGGGCGGAACACCCTATCGCCTGAGCGCCGCGCCGGGGACTTTGGCGCTGACGTTAGGGCACGCCGTGGGGACGGGGCACTAATTTCTTGCGCAATGAAGTCGGGGCCGGCGATGTCAGCCCCGTGGTCATTCCCCCTTGTTCGGTGGGGCTCCGGTGACAATGACCGTCCCGGCATCACCCTCTTCCCCCTCCACCACAATCTGCGCTGGGATGAAATGCTGAATGATCGCGGCATTGGTCAGAAGATGCTGTGTGACCCGGCAGGTCGTGAACCGCGACCTGCCTTCCGCCAG